>NZ_WXXM01000004.1:0-200319 GCF_011319235.1 Acinetobacter sp. SA01 | reverse complement strand
GTCATTCGCATCTCGACGGGATGAGTCCAGAAGCCTTTGAAGCAGCTTCAAAATGAGGCTGTCTCATGTCTAGGATACTGGGAGCAGTCCAAACCGACATAACCACCATAGCTATTCTTGGAATTTACCTCTCCACAGTACCCATTTATATTTTGGAATTGCGCTGAATCAGGATCTTTTAAGGTGCTTAAGACGGCTTCTTTAGACTCTTTTTCTACCTTGGAGCACCCTACTACTCCCAATAACACCACCCCAACCAATAATAATTTCTTCATAAACCCCTCCTTAATTCCCTATAAAGTAACAAATTAATAAGATGCAGTCTAAGTTTTAAGCGAAAAGAAAACCCACCGAAGTGGGCTTTCAGCTTAGTGAACATCACCAGTCAGCATTTACTTTTTGCTGTGTTTTGATTTTTTCAGCCATTTCATCAGAGAGCTTATTTAACTTACCAATAATTAAAGGCGTTGATTTGATCCTAGACAAAATAATGGACACACAGTCCCTCTAAAGCTAACGTAACTTTAATCTTTGGAGACACAAGAATGGCTAAACGTTTTAGTCCTGAATTTAAACAGCAAGCAATTGATTATGCACTTTCAAACTCACAAGAATCTGTCGCTGCAATTGCCCAGAAATTAGGTGTGGGTTATTCAACATTGGATAAATGGATTCGTGAAACTAATTCGGCGGGTTCAAGCAAACGCCAACATTCCCCAGAACAACAGCGGATCTTAGAATTAGAGAAAGAAGTCAAACAGCTCAGGGAAGCCAATGACATCTTAAAAAAAGCGCATGTGTACTTTCTGACAGATCATGCCAAGAAAAGTACACGGTAATTCAAGATCTGGCTGTGAATTGCGTCACTGTATCTTTTGCCTGTAAATGCCTAGGATTCAGCACTTCGGGATATTATGCCTGGCGAAAACGTCAGGCCAATACAGCGCAGAAATATAATGACTTAAAAGCCGTATATTGGCAGCATCATGCACGATTGGGTGCACCTTCATTGGTACATGACATGCATGATTTGGGTTACAGCATGAGTGAACGAACCGTTGGAAGAATGCTGAAAAAGCTTGGTTTACGTAGCAGGATTTCACGTAAATACAAGCATACAACTGATTCAAATCATCGTTTGCCTACAGCACCAAATCTGTTGGATCGCCAATTTACAGCCACTCAGCCTAATAAAATTTGGACAACAGACATTACCTATATCCGAACCAAAGAAGGTTGGCTGTACTTATGTGTAATGCTAGATTTATTCAGCCGTCGTATTGTGGGTTGGCAAACTAGCCATCGAATAGACCGTCAATTGGTGTGTGATGCGTTTAGCTATACCATGGCTCGTCAGGGTTATCCAACAAGTGTCATGGTGCATTCAGATCAAGGCTCACAGTACTGTAGTCGTGATTTTAGAACGCTATTACTGACAAATGATTGTATTCAGAGTATGTCTAGACGAGGAAACTGTTGGGATAATGCAGTGACCGAAAGCTTTTTTCATACATTGAAAGATCATGTGATACATGGCAGTGTGTTTGCTACTCGAAAAGAGGTAAATGCTGTCTTGTTTGACTATATTGAGATTTATTACAATCGGGTGAGAAGACATTCTGCAAATGGCTGGTTAAGCCCAGAAGCCTTTGAACAGAAATATTTTAAGAATTTAGAGAGATCAGCTGTCCACAATATTGTCTAGGATCAATTTTCTACTTTCAATAATTGGATAGTTTTGTGCAGGCATTCTTATACCGGAACTAATGTACGATGGAGCGCTATAGGTTAAATTGTCATATCCAACTCGCATTCTACCTTCTTTAGCATCAACTCTCACAGTAAACTCAACTTTCTCATTTCCTGTCATTGCTAAACACTCCATCCCACTGCAAGGATACTGCATGATGCCCTTGCCAATGATGGTGCCAGTAGCCTTGTCTTCATATTGAATTACTGCATTTGCGGAGCGAAAAGCTACAGCAAACCACTGTCGTGCCCCATCATAAATCTGTGGTTGCTTTAAATTATCTAATTGGTAAATCTTTTCAAATTTAGCTGGAGTTACTGGTTGTTGTGGTGTTGTAGCACACCCCACCAAACTAAATCCAATCACCCCTGCAATCAATAATCTTTTCATGTGAATACCCTCTTATAAGTAATCACAAGATACTAATTTATTGGACAAAAAGAAACCGCCACTTGGGCGGTTTACAGCTTTGTAACAAAGGCAGCATCAACTTGCCTAAGGCCTGTCTGGGATTCTGTGTGTGGTTTTACATAAATAATGCCTTCACTCTGCAACTCTAAAAGAAACTCATAAACTCCTTGAAACTCTTCAGTAGTGTAATGTGCACCAAATGGTTTTTTCTGCCCTGATTCCATATTTTCGATTTCTTCTTCAATTTTGCTATAGTCAACCATTTTTAAATTCTCATCTTATAAGGTGAGATTCAGTTATAGCGGAATTATTATATTTTTCAAACATTAAAAAACCACTCCGAAGAGTGGTTTTTTTATCTTGCTTCACATTCTTTATGCTTCCAAGAATGATTCCGCGAATATGAAAAATTCATATTGTTGGTTTCAAAAGTTCGCTCTTGATGATTAAGCTTTTCAATCATTTCCATAAGAGCACCACCTCCATGGGCTTGCTCTTTATATAAGGCTCTTAAAACAAGTTCAGCAGGCTTTCCAATCTCTACTCGATCACTTTCCCAGTTTCGGACTGTGGACTCATTGACCTTTAAAATGCCTGCTAGATTTTTCTGCGAAAGATTTAATTCTTTGCGCAAGAAGCGAATTTCTTCACCATTAAGTTCTGGTTTTTCATTAATCAAATATAGGCCAATGGTTTTATGAAGTTCATTCACTGATGCAATAGATACTAACTCACCATATTCATCATCGATTTCTATTTCAAAACCATCAACAAGCCAAACATTGCTTAAACCACACTCTTCATAGTGATACATAACTGTGCCTATTCTTTAAATGTAGTAACAACAATTGAGAAATCCCCGTCTTCACGACATCTAATCACAACAGTTGTCGTAATATTTTCCCCTGCAGTGCGAACAGTAATATTTAACTTACTATCACCACGGGTATCTGGATAAGGACCCTCAGTAATATCTCCATACTCAAAACAGCAAATAATCTGTTTAAGTGAGATACCGCGCTCCATCATCCTTTCCCTAACATGCGTTGTTAGTTTGATCTTTCTAGTGTCTTTTGCAATTTCTCTAAGCTTACGCTTAGCTTCAATTTCGGTTAAACACATATACAGACACTTTTATTGATTGGGTTGAGTGATTTGCGCAGAACCGTTAATTATTAGCGGTATGTGCGAATATTATTCCATATAGCATAATCGGTCAATACGCTATAGTTACAGAAATGTCAATATTTGTGACCCTACAACTGTGTTAATTCCTGTCGTGTAGCATCATCTATCAGCTGTTTATCAACTGATAGAACCCATCTAAGCTGATTTCTTATTTATGCTCTTGTGAGCCTTATCGATAAATTTATTGTCTATCGCCTTAATCGCTTTATAGAAAATATACAACTCACATGGTGGATCAAACACTTCTATGTAATTCAGTAGTGCTGACACATCAAGTGGCAACGGAACACCTTGCTCATAGCGGCGAGAGCATGCGATTTCATTATATGCACCTAAAATTGCATGAGCTATGCAGCTGTATTCTGGGGCATCACTCAGTTTGCGACCTTGCTTATCACGGATCTTCTTTTGAAAATCAGTTAGGCTTCCGTCTCCTGTGTGCCAGTCGTAGAGGCTGAGGACTTTCCCAGGGTGTCAGCCAGTTCCTTATTCGCCTCTATTTGGATTTTATTTGCGTGGTCTTTCACAAACATCCAAATGATTGGACCAATATCACCCATGTTTAAAAGTTTGGTAGCATTTTCTGGTGAATACCCCACCTCAACTTCTTCGCCATCTTCTACAAATGTAATGCCCTTCCAGTCTGTAATAAGGTGGCACGCTGCAGCCTCAAGCAGCAGCTCATGGTAAAGCTTATCTTCGCTACCTGCCAATGCCACATCATAGCCTTTTGATGCGATCTGGTTCTGAGCTCGCTCCAAGGCCACGCGATATTGCTTATATTCATCGCCACGGATTTTAAATTCAGCCAATACATTACCATCTGCATCTTTGTACTCTTTCCAGACAGCGATATCTTTACTTTGTTGAATTGCTACTTTTAAAGCCATTTTCTTATCCTAAAAATAAAGCCCCTTTCGGGGCTATTGTTATGCTGTAGTACGAGTAATTGTTGGAGCTTCTTTGACGTGACGGAATTCCAAACCTAACGTGTGATCATCATTAGCATTAGTATCAGAAAGGCCATCATTATCCAGTTCCAGCTTGGTGAAGTTGAAACCGTAAGCATTGCCTAAATTGTCTTCCAGTCCAATTTCAGCTGTCATGGTCTGACGAGTTTCAACGTATGGGATCCATGCTTTAGATGCTGTTGTTAAGGCCAGCGTGACATTGAGAGTGATAGAAACTTTACCTTCTGTGTATCGGTTCGGAATCAGGCTTTCACTACCCAAGCATGGCTTGGCTGTCAGATTGTTATTAATAGTGATCTTGAACGATTCAGCACATGCAGTTCCAACAGTAGTTGCACCATTAATTTTGAATGTATTTACATCAATAGATGACATGAATGGCGTGGTTGTAGCAGCCAATGGATTTACCACTGGTGTAGCAACTGGTGTTTCATAACCTGTAGCACTAATAGACACACTACCAGTAATTTTGCCTTTCGTATCACCTTGAATTGTCAGTTCACCAATACGACAGCCTGAAAATACCTGAATTAGTCCAACCTTTTTGTCATGCTTCACAATGGTGTAGGTTGGTAATGTGTCACCACCGATATCTAATGTTGAAACTGATGGTGTACCCGAATCAACAAAGAGATTCCCAGCCACGCCCTCGAAAAACATATCTTGGCTGAGTGCTGACAATTCATATTCAATATTACCAACTGCCTCACCAGAGGTAGCAATAGATCCCTGCTCAAACCGCGAGTCAATAATCTCATCGGACTGAGTAACAGACACTTTCTTTTTCAGTGAATCTGAATTGCGTCGCAATGTATGCCAAACAGGCAATGCGGGCAATGTATTGGGTGTTTCTTCTTTCGCGATGTGGATAACCACATCAGTGCCTTTTGACATGGCATTTGCTCCTTATAGGCATAAAAAAAACCACCGAGTGGTGGAGTTGGTTTTTGAATTTCTTTCTAGCAGTGGCCGCGCTGTCTCGCTCCGTCGTGCTTCTTATTCCAGTTAAACGCATCAACGATTCGGCCAGTTGGCTTGGTGTCAATGAGGTCGCCATCTGCAATTATTGCAGCTTCTAATTGTTCGAGTTGATCTAGGGTTTCAATCAGGTTAAACAATGGTCGCTGTGTCACAATGATTTTATATTTGGGGAATTTAGCTTCTATTTCCCCCTGCTTTTCAGCAAGATCAAGCATGTTCGCCTTTGATGCCGCTATAACAATATAAGCCGTACCATCGATAAGGAAATCAACCTCTAAATCACTTTCATTTGCCTGTCTACAAGCGAAAAGAAGGTAGGCATTATCTGTAATTGGATTCATGCCAAGATCTCACTTGTAAATGGTAGTGATGGCTGTAATTCACTTTCTAGTTGTGTAATTTCACTTTCAAATATTGGCTTATCATCACGCCACTGGCGCATACCACGCGCCTGACCACTCACCTCTTGCTTTCTATTTTTGTATTCAAGACTGATATGGTTATATCTCGCCCATTTAGACTGGAAGGTTTGGGTTAATTGGTTTGCCATCCACTCGAATGCATCAATGAATGATTCCTTAATAGCATCGGCTTTTTCACCACTAAAACCCATAACAAGAAACATGAAGCCGCGTTCTGTCATTTGATAAAAGCCTGTGTTTCTTTTTGTATTTCCTATCTTCTTGTTTTCTAAGGTAAACGCAAAATTGCGTTCACGGAATTTTTGAGAGCATTTCATATTTTTAATTGCTCTAAGCACATCGGAGTGACGCTTTTTAAAAGCCTCTGCTACTGCATAGCTAGTTGTCTTTGCTTCACCATTTTCACTTGTAACCATGGCGCGTAAATTTAGTGTTGTCATCATGTTCATAAGATTTCCTCTTATATGGCCATGTTCAAAAAAAGAAACTGGCAGGCGCATTGAACATGAAAACGCGCTTTTCGAGCCGTCGCCCTAGCCAGTGGTTTGCCTGAAAGCAGGCATAAAAAAACCGCCCATAAAGGACGGTTTAATTAAGTGGTTAAGCTAGTTCACTTGGAACTCAGCTCTTATGAGCTTTGCATAAAAATCATTATCATCTATGCTTTGCGGAGCATGCACTTTATAGATTTCAAGATGTGAGGACTGAAAGCTTTGCAGGTGTGAATCCCAAGCATCACATAGACTAGTCATGCCAAGCGTACCAGTGCCTTTCGGAATAAAACACTGAATCTGGATGATGCCGTAATTGCGCTTACATGGGCCATTACCCACTCCAACAATCTGAGAATCAGCATATTGAATGGATGCCCGGCACCACGGTTTATCGGTTGGTGCTGTAAATACACCTTTCTGGTTTTCAATACGGATATTAGCCTTATCTAAACCAGTATAATTGAACGTGCCAATACGACCATAAATTGCTTGCTCTGCTTGGGTTAGGTTCATTTCATATTTCTCATATTTTGAAAGGCAATTGAGTAAACACCGTTAGGGGCCTGACCAGACCAGCCGTTTTCCAATCGCAAAGCATACGGCAAATTATTTTGAATGTAGGCAATATCACCGAGTTTGAATTTGACTATTTCAGCGTTGCCTTTTGCAATCGTGCTGCTGCCGTTTAAGTCTTGCTCTTGTAAGTCATAGCTATAATCTTCTGTATTGATTGAAATACGATGATTGCCACGATAGGCACCGTCTTGTACCGGAGAACCGACAACGACTGATTGGAGTCCAACACCAGCCACCTTTTTCACATGAGTTTCGCAATCTTTGACTATATCAAGTGCGAAATCAGTTGGTTTTTTTCCACTCCATCCCATCTAGCACCACCTCTACCTTGCCTACTTTTATTTCATAAATAAAAGCACCATTTTCCACAATAAGATTTCCATCCACTGCCTGCTTGTGCTTTACGAGATAACCTTTATTTGTATCGCAAAACATCACATGCTGTATTTTAATGCCATTCAGTAAAACATCTTTAACCTTAGGCTCAGATTGCTCTACATCAGCATGATAAACACCATCTGTGTGCATGGCTTGGTGTATAAGATTTTGATCATCAATGTAAATCATACACCCACCTTTCTTAATTGAGCTATATAGGTCGCTGACACTGGGTCAGCCCCAATATTCATCACCTTGAAACCGCCTTTGCTGGTAGCCCAAACATCGCCAATCTGGGGGATTCCAGTCACTTCATTCTGTAGCACAATGGCTTTTGAATCCGTCACCTGATAATCAGTCGGTTTGACCATATCTTTTAAGTACGATCCAAACAGTACGCCTCTACCGGTATAGGCTTCAACCGTAATCACCGGATAAGTCTGAGTCACGAAGTCAAATTCACCTGACCGGATTTCTTTAGAGCATGTAAAGCTGTCGACTGCATCACCAAGCTTTTTATCAAATGCCTTGGCCACTTTAGACTGGATTTTATTCTTAATCACCGCATTCACTCCGCTCGTAAAGCTCAAATAAGTCTTGAGCTAATGCTTGAATTGAATAAGCTTCAAACTCAACACTCGGGCTTTCTTCACCCATTTTTTCTTTTAGCTCTTGCCAGATATGCACAGCCTCATGAAGTAGAAGGCCGTGTATTTGGTTTAAGTGCCACCAGTCACAATCTTTAATCTGAACAATTGCATGGTCATCATTAAAGTTTACCCGGGCATCCGCACCACCCTCTAAAAACTCAAATGGCGCTTTTACAGTATCAAATAGAATATCGAGTTGATCTTGGTTTCTGACCAATGTATAGCGCATGTGCTCAAATGGTGTGGTGTGCCACTCCGGCACATAGTTGTTATTGATCATGCCCGGAATACCTCAAATCCAAAGCCTTGTGCAGCATCTGGATTTACAAGATTAAGCGAATCAATAAAGGCTTGAGCAATCTGTTCATATTCTGAGATTTCACGACTGCCTTCAGCGAATGTTTCACTGACCTGAACAGTATCAGCCTTTACACTTTCACTGGTTGTCTGCCGGGAAATACCAGAATAAATAACACCAGCCTGAATGCCCTTAATAATTTCGCATGCAGCATCAATTAGGATTGGATCAATTAGATCTGGAATAAAACCGACTTCATTCTTCATCCAGGTATTAGCCAATAGAACGAGGCGAGCTTTATCACCAGCTGGTGCAAAGTCTGCCCCTAAAATTTGCTCAGCCTGTTCTTGAGTAATAAAGCTCATGGGTTATTCCTTTGGTTGTTCTGCTTTTGTTTCAGCAGGTTTTGTAGACTTTGCTTCGGCAGCAGCCTGTTTCTTGAGTTTGGCCTCAAGGTCTTTTACTTGGGCCTTTAGAGATTCATTTTCAGCCTGGACTTTTTCACATTCAGCCTTCGCTTCATCAATGGCTTGCTGTAGTTCTGGTGCAGTTTCAGCAGAAAGAGTTACTATAATTTTATGACCTTCGCCAAGTTGCTCACCCTCGCAAAGCTCATGTTGAGACGCATCAAAGTCCGACTCATTAATTACACGAAAGTCGTCGCCATCTTTAATTTTTACAGTTTTAATTTGTGACATTTGAGTCTCCAAAAAGTAAGGGCGCCATAAGCACCCTTTCTTGATTTTATTAGCCTAAAAGCAATGCAATGTGCTCTTGCTTGATGGCCTTGACACCCCATGCCAAACGAACATGGTAAACAACCTGCATGAACTGACGATAAACAGCAATTTCAAATGCTAGACCGGTTAAAGGATCGACCACCTGAATCACATCATCCGCAGAGTCACCACCTTCGGGTAATGCTGGTGCACGAGTTGCCAATGCAATCGCCGAACGAGCAAATGCCACGTTTGCTGTATAGGCACCACCACGAGTGATTGCTACATTGTCAGCAACAGGAAGAAGTAAGCCTGATTTATTTAATGCAAGACTTGTATCCGTTAATCCACCAGAAACATACTTATTCGCATCTCCTGCGAAAGTCACAATGTCACCAGCCAGAACAGTACCAGTACCGGTATCTACTGTAATAGTGGTTGATTTTGCAGTCTTGGCACCATTCACTAGGTAATTGGCACCATCACCATTCACATGCAATCCAGTCGCATGAGAATGACGGATAGCCATGTTCATGATGCGATCAGTCATACCATTTCGCAGCATGTCAGCAGAACCAGCCTCATTCACCTTGAATAAACCTGATTGCTTGCCGCGAAGGTTACCAATCGCAGAGTGGCCAAGGACCAGTTGCAAGTCAGTACGCGGTGCGCCATTTTCTTCCAAAATACGCAGTACACCAGAGAAGTCCGACAAGTCAGTTGCGGTACCAAAAGGTGTTACACCTGCAGAGCCATAAGCACGTGATGCATTTTTATATGCTTCAGCATGCACATCGCTTTCGATTTCATTTACCAAAGTACGCATTGCTTGGTAGAAGCGATCCGCTTGAATGGTACTGAATGTGCCAGCATTGGTTAGACCTTTGGTCTCCTCACCATTCCAACGTACAGGCACATGGCGAGATTTAGTGATTGCAGCATCCACATGGTCAACACTGGTATCACCAGTATTTGGGGCATTTACACCAGGAACTGTATCTTGTGCTTGCACTTCAGTAGTTACCGGTACCCGCCATCTTTGTACAGCTTGTAACGTGATGGCCCAAGCCACTCTTTCTGAAAAAACTCATCTGTCTGATCAAAGAAGTCTTTAAATGATGTATTTGCATCCAGCTGGCCTATCAGGTCTTTACGCTCATCTTTTGGAATGTCTTTAACCTTGCGCTCATCCATGACAAACGGGCGTTGTCCAGCAATATTGCCATCTTTGTCACAACCAATTTCTACTGTTCGGCTATTAGGATGCCGGGGGAATCTCGGGCGTTTTGGATCATCCTTGTGATAGACATTGCCATCAAGACTCGCACAGTCTTTACAGGTTCTGCCATCAAGTGTGGCAACTACCTTTCGATAATCAAAACCTAATGCATCCCATGTTTGATTGTATGTGACGTTGGCCACATGACTTCTGGCAGTCCTGACCTGTCTTTCAATCTGTGATTCGGTGCTTTGAAGCAAGCCATCTTTATAATCCAAAGATTTCTTGCCTTTGATCCTCTGAACAATCTGCTGGTTGGTCTGACCTTGTGAAATACCATCACGAATGACGTACTCCACCTTTTTACGCAATGAATCGGCAATATCAGAAAACAGGTAATCAACCAACTGACCACCAGCAAAAGGCGTTGCTCTGACGGCCTTATAGATTTCCGTGCCTGCCACTACAACAGTCGCATCACCGGCAAGTTTTGCTGTATATGCAGCCTCGTATATCGCCAAATCCAAAGCAGATTTATTGAACTTTTCAGACAGGTCCACATCGATTGAACTAAACCACTCATCAAGAATGGTTTTAATTTCCTCAATGCGTTTTGATGCTTTCGCTTTACTGCCAAAATTAAGAGATTTCAGCGCATTTCGTTCTGAGTCGGTTAATTCATCAAGCAGTTCGGATAAACGCTGTAATTGAGCATTTGAGATGCTGCCAAATTGCTTAATCAGTTCATTCACTGACTGTGATGAAACGCGGTACAGATATGCCTGATGTTGAGTCAGCGCATCAAGTAAGTTTTTTTGCGCTGATGTGTTCATAAGTTGCACCCATTAAAAAACCACTGCTAGAGTGGTTTGAGTTGATATTTTAACTTAGCTATTTTTGCTGAGAGGATGTATGCAATCCACTCTTTATTTCTATAGAAAAAAGGCTGTTTTTTAACTATCTTCCAATAGTCGCCTTGATTATCTATATATCTTGCACCATCAGGCACATTAGCTTTGATTTTATTGAGTGTCATCACACATCCCCCACCCGATGAATTATGCATCCATACTGCCATCATTCCGCTGTTCAATTTTATTTACGATGTCCTCCCATTTATCTTCAGGGAAAGTTCCTGTCTGTTCATAGTGATACCAAACATACATTGGCAATTCACCGGCAAGACAGGCTTCGTAAATCAATTTAGAGCGTGTTGAATCGTATTTTGGCTTGTTGAAGTCCTGAGCAATCGTGTAACTCAGCTCATCCACTTTTAAATCATGATTTGGTAATGCGAACTTTGCACACCAACGCAATGCCATGGTAATCGCTTCTGAAATATTAGCGGCCACCAGCGACAAGACTGAATGCTGAATAGAGTTTTCATTCCCGGCCTGTTGACTACTATATTGATGCTGAAAAACGAATTTTGGCAGTGATCGAAGCACAGGAGCCAGCCAATGACTGAAATTCAAAAAACAAACATCCAGTTTGCTCAACTTCAAATCGATAACCTTGTTGCGCGTGATAAGCCTTACATTGATTCATGGTCTGCCGGTGATGTTGGCTCATTCAATGCAATTATCAATGCTGTGGATTTTGACAATGAGTTCACTTTTGATATGCGTAACTGGTCAAGACAGCGCGTTAAGTCTGGCACCGGTGCAATGCTTGAAATCAATGAAATGAATGCGGATAAGTTGTATCACTTGTTCACGTGTTATTTAAGTGGGTTGCCGAGTGGCGTGGTAAAGGCTTTGGGAGAGGTTTCATGAGTCTACAACCTGGTGATTTGGTTGTTTCAAGATGCGCCAACAAGGAAACACGTATTTTTAAATACGAAAAAACCATAGGTAAAAATATTGTTGTTAGGTGCAAAAAAGGTAAAGGTTATTGCTATCCAAAGAAGTGGTTTAGTCATGCTACTGATGAAGAAATTAAAGCGTGTAAAAGATTGGAGGTGGATTATGAAAATTAAGCTTACAGAAATGTCGCAACAAGACAAAGATATGCGCCTAAACCGCTTCTTCCTTGCTGCACCGGATCAACAGTTGTTTCCACAGGAAGATATTGCAATTTACCTATCCTGCTCCATCCATACCTTGCAGCGTTTACGCTGTGTCGGTGGTGGGATTCCTTATACAAAGGTTGGTCGCTGTGTATCCTATAAAAAAGCAGATGTTTTGAACTACCAGCAAAGACAAACAGTAATGAATACTGCTCAACTTGCCTCCTAATCGAAGCAGTTGAGCTTACCCTGATAGACGGCTTCAATGTCATTCATTGCAAGCCGTAATTTTTTTAGAGATACCTGAACATAGCCGCCAGTCACATCATTTTTAGCACCGGATCTGTGGTTAAGTAGTCGCTTGATGGTGTATGGACCATAGTCAAGGTTATTACAAATAGTCGCAAAAGTTCGGCGTAAATCATGCAATGATATTTGTATCCCTGTTTGCTCTCCAATGGTTCTTAAAAGACCTTCTGCACCTGAAATATGCTTTGCTTCTGAACCCATATTAGATCCTGGGAAAACATATTCATTTCTACGCAATTCATAACGCTGCTTGATGATCTCAAAAAGATGGTCGCCCATTGGTAGTAAATGGTCATCACCGTTTTTAGGGTCCTTAAATACAAATAACCCCTTCTCAATGTCTACATTTTCCCATTTCAAGGTTTGCGCTTCGTTTCTTCTACAGCCTGTATACATAATAAATAGTACCAAATCTCTAACAGCATTCTTTGAAGAATCATCATACAAAGAGCGCTCAGTGAAGTAGTTTAGGACAGCATTGTAAAAGGTATGGATGCTGCTTTCATCTAGATGCCGGGTACGCGTTTTGGTTTTATTCCATCCCCGCTTTGCCGGTATTACATCAACTGGATTATGTTTGAGGATTGGATTTTCATCTGTAGAGCAATGTACTTGAGCAAACCTCCAGATAGATCCAAACATTTTTAAAGTTAGGTTGGCTTGTGTTGGGCTATATTCAGTCAGCTTAATAAACCGGTCAAATACATCCTTTTTACTGATTTCAAAGATAAGCTTGTCTTTCCAGTCTGAAAGAAATTTGTCGATACAGTGATTATAAGTAGAAATGGAAAGTGGTTTTAATTTTCTTTGTTTTAGGTATAGGTCAAATGCTTGGCTAAATGTCATAGCATCATTTAAGACATCTTTCTTTTTCTCAAAAACACCATTAGAAATATCAGCCAAAACAGACTGAGCCTTTTTTCTGGCTTCTGCAGGTGTAATTTCATTAGCCTTACCTAAAGTCAGTCGGAACAATTTCCCTTCGTGTCTTCGTTCAACAATATAAGATTTACTTTTTGTTGTTACTCGAACAGCAAAGCCTATTAAATCAGAATCACGATAGATGGCTTGCCCTTTTTCAGTCAATGCAATAGCATCAACATTAGACTTGTTGAGTTTCATTTCAGGATTAATCTACAAATTCGACACTTGCATTTTAATCCTGAAATTACTCAACAGTCTACATATAGTCTACACAGCTATTTTTCATGTAGACAAAAACAATAATAACTAATTAAATAACAATAACTTAGCAACTTTATAAATTTCATACCATTAGAAGCGCCAGTTATAGAACACGTCGATCGCACGTTCTAGCGATTGGCTCGCTTCCAGATATAAACGTTTATTCATTTGATAACGCAAGGTCAATTTATTCACCGGTGTAAACACCCCTACACCATAACGGATGAACAGATCCGGTGTAATATAACCTGTCACACTGACCTGAGTATCGTCTCCCGTTCCCTGTGCATCCAGCGCCAGACCACTCAGACCAAAAGTACGTCCAATCTGGTTGGTGAGAGCGCGTGTACCGCCTAAGCCCATACTGATTCCGGCAGCCGCAATGGTATTGTTGACATCGGACTTAAAGCCCGCTTCCTGACTGATACCACTGGCACCTTCATTAATACGGCCGGTAATGATGGCATTTAAGGCTTCCTGTTCAGACAATCCGGCATCGTTATACACTTGAATATTCGGACTGGTTGCTGTACCTGTTACACGCACCCCAACCAGACTACCCTGTACAGTCTTATTGGCATCGATATCCAGGGTCGGGTTATATAAAGGACCGTTAAAACGTGCAATCGAACGATTCAAATCCAGACTTTGTCCATAGGCTTCAATTTTTACCCGTTGACTGACCCCAATTGCACCATTAGCACGCATGGCGGTTTCAAGTCCACGTTGTGAAAGATACAAACGTCCGGCCAGTGGAATACGACTATCAAAGCCCTGGAAAATCACCTGATTACCTAAATTGACCATGACATCGGCACGGATATCCCAAGGACGGGCTGCCCTTAATATTGCAAGCTGATCTTGTCCTTCACGCACGATTCGTACATCTGAAGATACATTGATTACCGGTGCTGAAGCTTCAGGCATCGAAATTAAGGCACGTGGTACATCTACCTTACCGCTTAAGCTTAATTTCTTCTTAAACGGCAGCACATCTAAAGACAAATCAGGCGTAACCACGGCGGTAATTAACGGTGCCTGACGCATAAGCAGGTTTTCACCTTTTAAATGTAACTGAATGCGAGGGTCATCTTTCCAATTTACACTACCAGTCAATGCACCTGCACCTTGACCACTATTAAATGCACCGTTAATGGTAGCGTGATCCTGACGAATGGAAGAATAGACCTGAATATTGGTTAAATTCACCGGCAAGGAAATCATGCTGATCGCACCATCTTTCAGGCGCATTTCACCATTCAGCAAAGGCTGCGTTAAAGTACCGCTAATTTTTCCAGCAAAAGATAAGTTGCCCGCCAGGGAACGGACATCCCGCATAAACGGTTTAAAGACTTTCAGTTGTACCTGATCGAAGGCGATCTCACCGCGCATCGGCATCCTGTCTTTATAAGGGTCAATAATGACATTGGCATAACCGGTACCAATTTCAGGAGTTTTAACATCTAAACGAACCTGTAGCCCCGTCGCTACACTTTTTGCCACCACTGCAATTTCATTATAATTTAGTGTAGAACCCATATCTTGTGGATCTTCAGCGGCGAGCCCGATCACACCACTGCGTGTCACCAGTCTAGCATCAATTTTTGGCTTGCTGCCTTGTGCCCAAGTGGCTTTGGTATAACCATTGACCTTACCGGTAATTTCCAGACCTTCTGGCATAAAAGCAGCAAAGTCATTTAAATCGACATTACGGGTAATAAATGAAACATTACCTCTGGTTTTACTGACCCGTATCGGTTGGTCAAAACACAACTGGCTTTGTTGACTCGACCAGCAATGCGCACCGACAAACAATTCGCTTTTGGCAGAACTGTAAATCACTGAGGCATTTTGACGTTGTACCAAACGTGCGCGCAAGGAGTCAAAATCACCTTTCTGGATTTGTCCCAACCAGTCATTCTGTGCATTAAAACCACCGGCCAATTGCACATAAAATTTAGACAGTCTGTTTTGTGCCTGTACTTTCAGGATATGGGCCTTACGCGTTCCGGCCAGTGAAATTTCACCCTGCTGAATCTCACGTGTACCACTACGCAAGTTTTCCATTTTGGCAGTCATCAAGGTCGGGGTCGACTCAGAAGTCGGCAGCTCGCCTTGTACACGTAATTTTTTAACACTGAATAACTGGTTAAAACCGAAATCGTCTACCGACAGATTGGCCGTCGCTTGCAGGCGTGGTTGTGATTGCACATTTAAATAGCCATAAGCACGGCCACGAAGTCCACTGTATATTTCATACAAGGCCGGTGCATTGATTTTCAGTCTTAAGTTCTGGGCATTACCAGTAGCCTGAACCTGATTTTTTGCATAAGAAAGATACAAGTTGTTCGCTTCAAACTGTTGTGGCAGGAAGCCTTTTTGATTTGAATTAATCACCATCGCTAGATTTCCTGTTCCGCGAACAGGTTTATTGTTGATCATACCAGCGATATTCAGTTTCTGGATATTAATACGTTTTAAGCTGTCTGACCAAACCCCTTCAGTTTTCACGTTACCGGACAATTCACCGCGCACAGACGAGACAAAATAATGCGGTTTAAAACGTACCAGCGAGGCATTGATATTCCAGCCCAAACCATTTTTAAGATAGACCAGACCACTAGCATAAATTTTCCCGGCAATACCTGAATGTTTCAGTTCATCGACTTTAACCAGTTCAGGTGTACCGGAGATCTTGAACTTGAGCATGCCTTCGCTGGCTGGAATCTGACTGGCATTGAGTGCGCCATCATAATTGACGGCAAAACTTTTAAATGTACCACCCGCTTTTTGGGTATTAAATAAAAGGGCGATGGTGCTACGTCCAGTTAAGCGTACTGTTTCGTTATTATTTTGCTGCGCCAAGCGCCCAGTTAAATTAATCGCATTCAGATGGATAATCTGCTGATTCGGTTTGGCAAAACCATTCGCTTTTACCTGACCATTAAGCAAATTAACTGGTGCAGCCACCGCAACAGTTTGCGGATTAAAATCTTTGGCATTGAGAATGGCATTCCATTTCAATTGACGTTTTTTGGTCGGAAAATCTACTTTAGCACTACCGCTTAAACTGCTTTTACCTGCCACATAACTAAAACTCGGGATATTCAAGTCATTATTTTTGAAATTAAGCTGGGCGGTATACAGACCTTCAGGCAACACACCCTTATCATTTTGGGTGACCGCTGTAGCGACATGAATATCCTGCTTGCCTTCAACCAGCGCCAATTTTACGTCACCCGATTTACTGCTTAACCAGCCCACATAAGGCACGACGCGATCAATATTTTGCCAGGCCACATTCAGCAGCATCGGATTTGGTTTTTTGCCTTTCTGCTCGGCCTGATCGAGCTTTAGATTCCATGTTTCATAACGATCAAAATCTACCAATGCGGTTAAATGCAGACCATTTTGCAAACGGCCTTTGGAGGCAATTTTGGCATCCAGAGTTGGCGGTAGAAAGTCCTGGATGATTTGCGGAATCAGTTTATCTTTAGGATTAATTTTGTCGACACGGCCATTCATCTCCCAGGTGACATGATCTTTCCAGCTCACCACGCCTGCAACATTCACCGCACCACTCATCAACTGACCATTTAAGTTGCTAATGTCGAGTTGATGTACCAAGTCGGTATGCATACTGCCGTTATATTGACCTTGCGGAATATTTTTACCGCTTAAATCTGTAATGGCATCGATATTTAAACGCTGAATATCACCATTAAATTTAGCCACGCCATTTTTGGTATATAGCTCTTGTTCCTTCAGCAATGGCCAATGATATTTTTTAAAATTTAACTCGCCAAACATCGGCACATGTTTGCGTACCGGATGCACTACCACCCAACCGGTTAACAGGTCTGGGGTATTGGTCGCTACACCGGCCTGAATCGTATCTAAAGACCCAGTTGCAACTACTTTAATATCATGAATATTTAGATTTTTATGCAGTGCAGGTATGTTCAGATCACCCACAGCATGTAAAGGGTATTTCCCTTCAAACTTCATATTGCCCGTGGCATTTTTCACCGAAAGGTAACCCATATCCATCCGGGAATCTTCAAACTTCAATTCAGTACCTGACCAGAGCGCGTCATTCAGGTGTATATCGTGAAACTTGACACTTGCCGAAGCGGTTTTAATCAGCAGATGATCGACATCTGCCGTATCTAAACGCAAAACAAAGGGCAAACGGATTTCATTAAATTTAAATGGTTTATCACTCGGTGGATGTTTGGTGATAATTTGCAGATTACGTACATCGGCACGATTCAGATGAATTTCTTTTTTAAGGATGGCACGCCAGCCCAGAGTGACATCCGCTCGGTCAATTTTAACGTCTACAGGTTTGAGTGTGACTAAAATATTTTTTAAGATGATGCCACTGAGCAGATTACCGCCCTCATATTCATAATGAATAATTTGCTGACGCTCTAAAACACGGTCCAGTAAAAACTTGCTGCCTTTATCGGTACTAAACATCACAGCGAAAGAAGCAATCAGCAACACAAACACGATAAGTAATGTGAATAGCACACTCTTTAAAATACGACGCTTTTTCGGTCTAGGTGTTTCCGTTTCCGGGTGCTGTTCTACTTCAGCCATAATACTCTCTAAAAACTAAGATTTATAAAAACCAGTATTTATAATTGTGAACCAATAAAGAAATGCAGACGTATTGGATGATTGTCATCAGAAATACCTGAAGCAACATCTATACGAATAGGGCCAATTGGCGATGCCCAACGCAGCCCCAAGCCCACACTGTATGCAGTAGGCGTATTGAAATCTTTATCATAAGCATTGCCGACATCGCTAAAAATGGCTGCACGCCAACCTTCTTTAAATTGATAGTTATATTCAAGTGATCCTACAGCCAGAGCCTGACCACCGATTTTAAATCCATTTTCTTCAGGCGATAGACTTTTATAGTCAAAACCGCGTACGGTCTGATCACCACCAGTAAAGTAACGCAGGTTATAAGGCACCTTGCTAAAATCTTGAGTCAAGATATAACCTAAATCGCCACGCCCGACAAACTGGTGACTATCATTTTCACCCAATGAATAAATAAAACGCCAACCTGCATTGAGAATGGCCATATCAGCATCAGACAATAATGACTCACTGCCAAGTTCGACCTTATAGGTCTGCTTAAAGCCTTTACCCGGATTGACCCGTTTATCGCTGGTCGCAAGTGATGCCTCATAACCCAACAATAAAGATTGCTGCTGGTCATTGGCATTGGCAATAAATGCATCAGGAATTTCATTGGTATTAATGGTTCCCTGTTGGGTAATCTGGTCCAAACGATAACGGAGACCAAAAGTATGTTGCCAGCTACCACGCGGTCTTTTAATAATTCTGTCAGCACCAGCCACAGCAGATTCAATCTTCAGGCTATTCCCCTGTGCCACGTCATCACGTTCTTCACGTTCATAACCGCCAACGATACTGATGTAGTCATTGATAGGATCGTGATAGGGAATATTATAACGTCCGTCGATAGACTGGCGAATTTGCGACACTTCCATGTTGGCATCAAAAGAATGTCCACGGCGGTTGACGATGGCACGGCGGTACTGAGCACGTAATCGTGCTCCTGTATCGGAACCATAACCTGCCCCCAGTTCTGCACTATTTAAACGATCAGCATTTAAAGTCACAATCACTGGAACTTTCTTCTCTTCACGTGCCTGAACTTTTAAACGCTCTTCTTCAGATTGTTTGGTTTCCTGCTGTGCACGCATCTGACGAAGATTTTCATCCCCTTCAGTTTCCTCTTGACCCGCAAACTGGGTTTCATCTGCTACAGATTGGGTGACTTCTTTAGCTGAAGCGACCCGTTTTTTATCCTGAACGGTAGCCTCACTTTCAGATATTTTTTGCTGATCGACCAAAGCCTGAATATCCGGTGGCAGTTCCTGCGCTTTCTCAACTGGATCTGGATGTATTGCATCCACCAGAGTGTAATTAAAATAACGCGAGTTGGTGAGGTTATTGGCTAAACCATTGACACGCCAGAAAGTATAATCGGCACCATCCTCCCAGGAAACCATACTTTGCAGAACATCCATGTCAATTGGAAATGGCTGTGACGGATCGCTCATGCGGAATTCGACCGGGCCTAACTTGTAGCGTTCACCCGTTTCATAGCGCAGGTTCACATCAGCCGTATTTTGCGGCTGGGCTACTTTGACATCATGCAGACGCCAATAACTGTCAAAATAACCGTTATTGGTAGCAGCATCGCTAATACGGTTTTTGGTTTCCTCATATAGACCATGATTGAAAATATCCCCTACATCCTGATCGGGCAAAAGCCTAATCACCTGGAACTGGGGCTGATTTTCTCCCGCACCGCTAAATTCAATATTCTGTGCTTTAATTTGTACTGGTGCATTTGCCGTGACCCTGACCCGGACACGACTTTCACCGAGTTTCTCGAATTTAAATTCGGCATTATAAAAGCCGACGGCTTGTGCAGCCTGATTCGACAATGTTCTCAGCTGCGGCAATGCTGAAGGGAAATCACTAAAAGATTCCCGGGTAAAACTGGAAAGTTTAGCTCTGATATTTTCTTTCAGATTTTCCATAGCCTGCGCATAAGCTTTGGCTGAAACATCGCTACTATTTGGTGTAGGGACAATAATCACATCAGCACTGATACTATCCAGCTTGGCAGTATTTAGCTGACGGGGCGGACGTATTTTATATAACCAGCGTTTAAAGAAATTCGGTTCTTCAATTTCATCTGTGGGGGCCAGTTCAGGTAAAGTTTTACCGGCTGCATTGGCTTCAACCACAATCTGGCTGTCTGCCTCAATATTCAACATCAGCTGATCGATATTTATCGGTGCCTGATTAATTTCAACCAACTCTTGTTGTGTGGCATCAGAAACCGCTACCTCTGTGCCCTGACCGGCGCGATATTGCTGGGCTTCTCGTTTCGCCTCTTCAGCAACCCGAAAAATTTCATTTGCCATTTCTGCATTGACAGGGGTTATCGGCAGTTCTTCCAGATCTTCAAATTCAATCGGCTTGAATTCTTCCAGAGGTTGGGTGGTCTGTTCTTGCTGCTCCAGCATTTGCAGGCTATCAGGTTCAGTCGGGGTTTGCTGAATGTTGTCTGGTTTTTCCAGTTCTGCACGACTGCCCACACCCTGCTGAATAGCTTCATTTTTGAGTTGTTGCTGAAATTCTGCTTCAGTGATGATGCTATTTGGCTGAGTCACTTGTGCAAAACCCTGTTGAGCCATTAACATGAGTAAGATACTGAGTCCGAATCGTTTATGCTCATTGTTCCACTGTAAAATGGAATTGACGCTTAAAGTAAGCGTCGTCTTTTTAAAATTCAGTTTCGAAAGCATAAAAAACTCTAAACTCATATAATATTTGTAATGGAAATGCCCAATGAAAGCTCGCTAACAAACTCAAATCTATTGGAATTTTCACTAAAGTATAGGTTAAAAACATCATACATGATTTTTATAGTGTTTTACCAAATGCTCACATTTCTTAATAAAACTTAATGAAGTCCACAAACCATGGAAAAAAATGAACATCTCTTAGGCACACGCCGGTTTTTACCGATGTTTGTCACTCAATTTTTTGGTGCCCTGAATGACAACGTGTATAAACAAGCCTTGTTACTGGTCATTACCTATGGTTGGATTAACCAACAAACTGCCAGCGTAAGCACACTGAATAACCTTGCAGCCTTGTTGTTTATTTTACCCTATTTCATTTTCTCTGCCACAGCCGGACAGATTGCCGACAAATACGAACGTTCACAACTTGTACGGGGCATCAAGATTCTCGAAATCGTGATTATGCTGATTGGCTCGGCGGGTTTTTTACTCGGTCATTTGTGGCTTTTATTGGTGGCTTTATTTTTAATGGGTACTCACTCGACTTTCTTCGGGCCAATCAAATATGCCATTTTGCCAGAAATTTTAAAGCCCAATGAATTGATGTCCGGAAATGCCTTATTTCAGTCAGGAACTTCAATTGCCATTTTAGTCGGGATGATTTTAGGCGGTGCGGTCATTTCTGCCTCGGACGGCAATTTGTTGTGGATCAGCTTAACGATTGTGACGATTGCCTTGCTGGGATATTTTTCCAGTCGTTTCGTCTTAAAACAAAAAGTGACTTCAACAGACGTACACATTGACTGGAACTTTTTTAGAACCAGCTTTCAAACCCTGGGTTATGCCAAAAGTTTACCTGTTATATTCCTGATTTTACTCGGCAATTCCTGGTACTGGTTTTATGGCGCAACCTATCTCACCCAAATTCCGCAGCTGACTCAACAAAACCTGCATGCTTCTGAAAACGTAGTCAGCCTGCTATTAACGTTCTTCTCTGTCGGGATTGGCGTCGGTTCATTGTTGTGCCGCAGAATTGGCGGTACAGAAGTCAATTTGAAAATGGTTCCGATAGGAGCGATTGGCTTAACCGTGTTTGCTTTTTATCTGGCAGCGAGTTTGGCTTTTGTGCCAGAACGTAGTGGTGAATTGCTCAGCTTGAAAGATGTCTTTACCCAAGGCTGGAGTTATTACCATGTCATGCTTGCTGTGACATTACTTGGGATTAGTGGCGGTTTTTATATCGTACCGCTTTATGCCATGATGCAGGCTTTTTCGCCGCCATCACATCGCGCACGTGTAGTTGCTGCAAACAACATTCTCAATGCCGTATTCATGGTATCCTCTGCTATATTTTCTATTATCATCTTAAGTGTGCTTAAGATTGATATTAAAATACTTTTTAGTATCACAGCGATTCTAAGCGCCATTTTCACTACATGGCTCTTGTTTAAGCTCAAGCCCATGCTTGCAGCACAGCAACAAGATGCTTTAGAGGATTAATTTTATGCGCCAATATACCGGTATTGACAAATTTATTCATTCATTTGACCAGGCACTACGCAGCCTGGTTCCGGGCACAACCTCTGCACACCGTGAAAACCCGGGAAATGAAGTTGAAACCAAACTCGGTGTCAGTCAAGCACGCCATGTGGCCGGTTTAATGCGGGTCAATCATAGTGGTGAAGTGTGTGCTCAGGCGCTTTATCATGGTCAGGCATTAACAGCCAAACTCCCGAATGTACGCCGTGAAATGGAACAGGCTGCAATTGAAGAACAGGATCATTTGGCCTGGTGTGAAGACCGCTTAAAGGAACTGGATAGCCATACCAGTTTGCTCAATCCGGTGTGGTATGGCCTGTCTTTTGGCATGGGTGCGATTGCCGGTATTGCCGGAGATAAATATAGCCTTGGTTTTGTGGCAGAAACCGAACGTCAGGTGAGCTTGCATTTACAGCATCATATCAGTCAGTTACCTGAACAGGATGAACGTTCACGTAAAATACTGGTGAAAATGAATGAAGATGAATTGCATCATCGAGATACCGCACTGAAGGCTGGCGGTGTAGATTTGCCAATACCGGTCCGTATTACCATGACCGCTATTTCCAAACTGATGACCAAGACCAGTTATTATATTTAATCTACATTTGCATGATTAAGCCTACTTGAATGTGGGCTTTTTTATGTCTATTCATCACGATTTTTTCTAACGAACGACTATAAAATACATAATCTGAAACAATAAGATACAGACCACCACCGCAAGAACAGTATCAATATCATGATGATAAAGCAGGCAAGCAGACTCAGCAGTACATATTTTCCCAAAGGATAAGCTTTGATTCCGATAAAAATGGGCAGAAAGATTCTGAGCTCCCCCAAGAGAATTGCATCAATAAAATGTTCAGCACGGGATGATTGTCGATGACACTGCTGATCTGAACAATTTTTTGTGCCAAATTATTGTTTATTGCGAAGACCAGTCTAATTTTTTTAAGCTTTTATATTTCATCAGCAGAATAAAGTGATTTCTTGACAGATATCATCTCATCAAACAGAACAATAAAACGTAAATTCCAAACCAAATTATGTGTTTTTAGGCTTTTATAGGCAGGGTATTATTTATATATGTCTTACTCCTTTACAATAGACTGTTTTTAAAAGACTTTTCTATCCAAAAAATAAATCTAAAAATATTAGAAATAAACCTCCTTCCTTGTGAGTTTTAGCTTACAACACGTGTCTAAAATTTTAATGGTATGGATAGGTTTTTATAGCACCCTGTAAAGCTTCTATTTTTGTAAAATTTATACAATACGATGACCAAAACATATAAAAAGATTCATTCGTATACTTTATAAAAATAAATATTAGCTGCATAAAGAACAAAAAAACTAACAACAAAAATAATTTAAGGAGCAAGGTATGTCTACCCAGTTCAATTTTGTCTCTGTCCAGAAAAAATCAAACATCCATTTTGATGGCTGTTCTATCAGTCATGTAATTGAATTAACAGATGGAAGAAAAAAAACCTTAGGTGTGATTCTGCCCACAGAGCGTCCTCTGGTTTTTGAAACTGTGGTCGCTGAATGCATAGAAATTGTTTCAGGGAAGTGTTTGGTTCAAATTGGCAACAATACAGAGAGCCAAACCTATCATGCTGGTGAATCTTTTTATGTGCCTAAAAAAACCCAATTTAAAATTATCACGGATGATATTGTCGATTACGTTTGCCATCTGGAAGACCGTTAAGTTTGGTAACAACCCTTATTACACATTAATTAGTCGACAATAAAAAAGCCCGACATCCTGTCGGGCTTTTTCGTATGGGTTCGCTCGGTATAACTCCTGTCGTACCTGACTGTCCTTGTACTTGTTTGTTATTATTCTTTTGCAGAACTTCCTGTTCTTGTTGAACTCATCATATGATATTTCCAATATTTCAAATAGAAGCTATAACATTAAATTCATGTGAGCAAATGCTTACAAAACGAAGTAAAAATCACCCGATACTTATTAACAAAAATTCCAGATCATCTTTCTCCAGGAACAATTGGGAACAGTAAATAAAGAAAATTCCATGCTCAATCAACTTATAATCACATATATTTCTCGTCCCAAACCATCCTTGAAATATTTAAAAAACCAATAAAAAAACAGATTTCGAGAAAAATTATTATTTAATGATGCCATTAAAACTTCATTTTATTCTGCTATCTTTTGAGCAGAACAATGCATGACAATTACCCTATTTTATTAATTAAATTTTCAGCCGCTATGGTTGGGGTCAGGAGTATCGAATGAACAGGATCCATAAAATTTCCATCTTTGCAGCAAGTTCAGCTGTTGCTGTCCTGGCTTATGCGGCAAGCACACCATCGAATAAAGCTGCTACAACAGCAGTAAAACAAGATCAAGTACTGACCAACCAACAAGTTTCCACACCCAGCACAACGACAGCAAGCTCTTCACCGACTGTATTAGCACCCACATTGACCAGCTCGACAACAGCTTCACCCATCAAGAACCAGTATATTGTAGTGCTCCAGGCGGGTTCAGATCTCCCTGCACAAGCTGCTGCAGCAATAGCAAAACAGCATGGGGGGCAAGTTTTATTTACGTATAACCGGGCGATTCGTGGTTTTGCCGTACGTATTCCAGAACAGGCTACGTCAGCTTTCCTTACGGCTATGCAGAAAAATCCGCAAGTCAGTTATGTAGAAGAAGATACTCTGATGCAGGCCAATACAATCACGCAAAGCAATCCTGTATGGGGTCTGGATCGTATTGACCAGCACAATTTGCCACTAAGCAAATCATTTAGTTATAACAAAACCGGTTCTGCGGTGAATGCATATATTGTCGATACCGGTATTTTAGCCTCACATCAGGAATTTAACGGTCGTGTACAAACCGGTTATTCTGCAATTGCCGATAACAATGGTACCAATGACTGTAACGGCCATGGTACACATGTGGCTGGCACTGTAGGTGGCAGTACGTATGGAATCGCAAAAAATGTGGGCTTGGTACCTGTACGGGTACTCGATTGTGCAGGCTCAGGTGCCATGAGTGGTGTGATTGCCGGACTGGACTGGATTATTCAAAATGGTCGCAAACCCGCAGTGGTGAATATGTCTCTCGGTGGCAGTGCCTATAGTACCCTCGATACTGCTATAGATAACCTGTTTAATAACGGCTATGTACCAGTGGTTGCTGCAGGCAATTCAAATACCGATGCATGTACCAGCTCTCCTGCCCGCGCGGGCAAAGCCATTACCGTTGCTGCCACAGATTCAACCGACACCCGTGCCAGCTACTCGAACTATGGCAGTTGTGTCGATCTTTTCGCTCCAGGCAGTCAGATTACCTCTGCCTGGATTGGTAGCAATAGCTCGGCAGCAACTGCCAGCGGAACCTCAATGGCTTCGCCACATGTTGCAGGCGTAGTCGCGACAATGCTAGAAAGTAACAGTACTGCAACACCGCAAAGTATTACTGATCAACTGCTCAACCAAAGTACTATAAATCTGATTCAAAATCCGATGGGTAGCCCAAACCGATTACTTTATAGCTTGGTAGACACACAGACCATCACCCCAGTACCAAGTATTATTGCGCATATCAGCAAACTCAACGCAACAACCCTACGTTATCGCAACGGTACATGGCGTGCTAATGTGAGCATTTCTGTGGTCGACAGCAATAACCTTGCCGTGCCGAATGCAACAGTAACCGGCGGTTTCTCTGTAGGTGGCAGCAATCTTAACTGTACGACAAACAGCTTGGGACAATGCCAAATCAATAGCGGCACCATCAAAAGTGCAACGCAGACTACCTTTAACATCAACAATATTAGTGGTAGCAACCTGACCTATGCAGCCAGCAGTAATTTGGTCAGCTCCATTACTATTTACCGCTAAACAGTCCTTGGAATAAGAAAACGCAACTTTATCGGTTGCGTTTTCTTAGGATGATTGAGACTTCCCCATATATCTCAATTACCACAAAATAGCATCTAGATTGTAATACTGTAGCTGTTTTTATTGGGAGCGAATTTTCTATTACATTAAACTTAATCAGCTTTATACAACATGATTTTTTCTTTTTAAATTAATAACTTATCATCAATACAAAAAAACAACGCTTCACCAACTGGGCTTTTTTTGAGAATTGATCACATTCCGCATCTCATATTTGATTATTCTTATAATTCCAATAACTCAAACCACAAGCACCCAACTTTCATTTAATGTTTGTTCGCTGATTAATCAAATTAGGTCATCAAACTATCTTCTTTTACTTAGGTTGCTTAGGCTATTTTTAATCAGCTAAATTTGCTGCTACATAAGGGAGTGAATTTTAATTTGTCCAATTGACCACTGGAAATTGATGATTTTCATGCTGAAAATCGCTACTTTGCCAAATATCCAGCATCGGTATTTTAACATCTAGAGCTAATGGCAACTTTTTAGGATTAAACTGCATGTGCTGTAAATCCTGTCCCCAAGCAATTAAATCCATATCCAATGAAATTTGATGTGAAGGCCGTACCCGACCAGAATCTGCTTCCATTCTTTTTAATAATGCAATGATATCATCGACCGACATTACAGCTTTTAACAAACACGCCGCATTCCAGTAATCCTCACCCACCGCATCACGACATGGAATCACATAAATTTGAGAGAATTGAACATCTCCCAAACCGGAGATTTGTTTCATAGCGTTTTGAAAATGCTGTTGGGGATGACAATTACTCGCCAGAGCTAAGGCGAATATCGTTTCGGTGGCGTTCAAGACGAATTCCTACAGAATTTGCTTGCGCGATAATGGCAGGCTTACGGATGGTAATCATAATCGATTCTACTGTAGGAAAGGTAGTAAAAAGCGCATTTAGCACAAGTTTTGCTGCATGTTCAATCAATTCCGGCTTGGCATCCTGAATGACTTTGGCAGAAATCTCGCAAATTTCAGCGTAATTTAGCGTATGTTCCAGTTTATCCGAATTGGAAGCCTGTTCCAGACTGGTCTGGATGGTCATATCCAGTATTAAAGGCTGCATGATTTGACGTTCCCAATTGAAACATCCCACGACTGTTTCAACCTTTAAACCTTCAATGATAATTGCGTCCATGTTTGCCCCCAACAGACTTAGATTCTTTAATCCCTCCCAACCTCCCTTTAAAAAAGGGAGGAGCTTTGAAGTCCCTCTTTGAAAAAGAGGGATTTAGGGAGATTATCTCAATAATGACTTAGTTTTTTAACAATACATTTGGGTCAAGAGTTTGCACCATTTGCAGTCTCTGGTCTGCATAGATATCGGTATATGGTGCAAGGATGCGCATAAAGCGATCGAAATACAGCATTTGCTTAAACAGCAAGGCAAAGTCGCGCGGGAAGCGAATGCCATGACGCTCACCTACTCCCACCATATCCATCATGATGTCATTTAAATCTGCCGGATTAGAAGCGAGTAACTCCTGAGGATCAGCCAAAAGAACACCACTGAACAGACGTTCTAAGTCAGCCGCCAAAACTTGAGTATCAATTTTCTTGTCGGTCATGCCCATTTTCAGCATGTTTTCAGCCATCAAAGTGTAATCGGTTTTTTGCAGCGCATCCATAAATGCAATACACGCTGTCCAGACTTCAGGCTTCAACTGACCGACGATACCAAAATCAATAAAACCGACCCGACCATCTTCAAGCAACATCAGGTTTCCGGCATGCAAATCGGCATGGAAGCTGTTACACATCATCAAGCTGCCAAACCAGGTATTCATGGCGGTAATGAGCACCTGAGATGGGTCTTTAGCCACTTTTTTTACCACATCAAAATCGGTCAATGGCACGCCATATAAGCGCTGCATGGTCAGTACACGGCGGGTTGAGTATTGATGATAAACTTTTGGTGCAGTAGCTTTTTGGTTTTGCGTTACATTCAGATAATTAACAAAATCATCCAGGTTTTGCGCCTCTTCAATAAAATCGACTTCGCGTACCATACGAGTTTTAATTTCCTCGACAATATCGGCCAATGAAGCAAATTTCACTTTCGGTACGGCTTTTTCCAAAAGCTTGGTGGCCCAGTGCAAGACATTCAAGTCAGTATACAGAATAGTTTCCACGCCCGGTTTTTGCACTTTAATCACCACATCTTCACCAGTCACCAATTTGGCTGCGTGAACCTGTGCAATAGAAGCCGATGCTAAAGGCTTTTCATCAATGGAAGCAAAGATTTCATCTAAATTTCGGCCTGCAAATTCTGATGCCAATACGCCTTGCACATAACTAAAAGGCAAAGATGGAGTCTGATCCAAACAGCCCTGAAATTCTTCCACATATTCACGTGGAAACAAGGAAGGTGTGCTGGCAATAAACTGTCCAAGCTTGATATAGGTTGAACCTAAGGATTCAAAAGTTTCACGCATCAGCTTAGCGTTACTTGGTTTTTCTGTGGCGTATTTAAAGCCCGCTTTTGCTGCAATTACAGCCGTTTCCCCAACACGGGCAACTGAACGCAGGCCATCTAACCAGATATTGTTTTTCATAATGTCAGCTTAGAATTAAATTATAGCGAGTGTAGCAAAAAAATATGCGCTTGCAGGTCTATCTTGCCTGACAGATTGGACAATCTGTATCTTTTTCGAAAGCAAGTAGACGTTGTTTCATGCTTAATCCATCCCAAAGCATCAGTTTTTGCTTCAGTGGTGTTTTGCCCAGCCCCAAGTAGAGTAAAGCATGATGCGCCTGCAAACTCGCCATAACATTCGGAGTCGTAGCTAATACGCCTGAATCTGCACAGCGCAGGTTTTCATTGGCATGCTGTTCTTTGGGAAATAGACATTCATAACAGGCCGATTCGCCTTCTACCATAAACAGCTGTCCCTGAAAACCAATCGCTGAAGCACTGATTAAAGGTATATTGAATTGCTTGCAACTTTGGTTGACGAGATAACGTGTAGTGAAATTATCACAGCCATCTAAGACTAGATCCTGCACTGAAATTAATACTTCTGCATTGCTCTCGTCCAATTTTACAGTTTCTGACTCAACACGAATATGCGGATTAATCTGCTTTAAACGCTTGGCCAGTATTTCAGCTTTATAAAAACCAATATTGTCTTCTACATAGGCTATTTGCCGTTGCAGATTACTCATTTCAATGGTGTCAGCATCAATTAAAGTGATTTGCCCCACACCTGCTCGAGCAAGAAGTTCAGCTGTAGTACAGCCAATTCCACCACAACCGACAATCAGGACATTGGCCAGTTTCAGTTTTTCCTGGGCTTCAATGTCCCAGCCATCCAGCAGAATTTGCCGGCTGTAAAGATGCATTTCTTCATCGCTTAACTCTAGGTCCATGTCGAGTGATTGGGTCACTTACTTATCCTGTCTATTACTTGCATTTGCTTAAACCAGACAGCCATTATAGTTCAAAATGAATTTTGCATAGGACTAAAAAAGCACCCTTTCGGGTGCAAGAGCATGAAACTTAAAAAAACGAAAAAGGTTTAATTAACTGACTTTCTGAATTCCTTGCATGTTGGCAATTTCCTGCTGCTTGAGTAAATTGCGTTGAATTTTACCACTCGTGGTTTTAGGTAAACCTTCCACAAATTCGATTTCTTTAGGATAGGCATGTTTAGACAAACGTGAACGCACATATTCCTGAAGTTTATGGCTTAACGCATCCGAAGCCGCAAATTGCGGTTTAAGCACGACAAAAGCTTTCACCACCTCGGTACGTTCCGGGTCTGGCTTGCCAATGACTGCAGATTCCAAAACCTCGGCACATTCCAGTAAAGTACTTTCCACATCGAAAGGACCCACACGATAGCCTGACGTTGTAATGACATCGTCAGCACGTCCGATAAAATCCACCCCACCCAGTTCATTTAATTTCACCGTATCACCGGTTAAATAATAATGCCCAACGAATGATTTACGGTTATTGCCGCCATAACCTTTAAACCAGGTTAAAGGTGATTGCGAAAAATCGATGGCCAAGGTACCAATGCCACCTCTTTCCACTTCTTCATGGTTTTGATTCAAGACCACAAAACGATGACCTGGGTTGGCAAAACCTGCAGAACCGACTTTCTTTTCATGTTCTAAAGCATGATGATTAGCAATCACCATCCCCAGTTCAGTCTGGCCATACTGATCATAAATATTCACATTCAAATCATGATTAAACCAGTGAATCACTTCCGGAGTTAATGGCTCACCGGCACTACTGACGGCACGTAAATGTTTTTTAATCGATGGATCAAATTTTTCCTTAAATCCAAAAAACATCCGGAATGCCGTTGGTGAACCGGTCAAGTTACTGACTTTATGCTTTTTAATGATCTGCACAGCGTTGTCTACACTAAAGGCACGTTCATCCATAATAATGCTATGCCCAAGACTTAAAGGTCCGGTAATACCGTAATACAAGCCATAAGCCCAACCCGGATCGGCCAGATTCCAGAAAGAGTCTTCTTCACGCAAATCCACCGCGTGGATCATATAGCCTTTAAATGCCAGCAGTGCTTTTAAAGGAACCTGTACCGATTTTGCCAAACCTGTGGTTCCAGAAGTAAACATCATCAGGAAATCATCTGTAAAAGTCTGCATCACCGGTTCAAAAGTTTCTGATTGCCCAGCCAGTTCTGTCCAGAAATCGGCATCTGCATGGCTTGAAGCATCGCGTGGATGTACTGTTAAAATATGCGGTACAGTGACACCATTCAGTTTTGAGCGTTGTTCTGCATTGGTCACAATCAATTGGGTTTTGGCAGTATTGATCCGGTGCTCAATGGCTTTGGACTCAAAAGCAGTAAACAATGGCTGGTAAATTGCACCCATGCGCCAGGTAGCCAAAATGGTAATCAGCAGTTCAGGCGTACGCGGTAATAAACCGGCAATACAATCCCCTGCTTTTAAGCCAATCGAGCTAAAATAATTTGCCAGTTTTCCAGAGGCTTCTGCCAGCTGTTCAAATGTCCATTCGGCAGATTCGCCATTTTTGCCTTCCCAGATTAAGGCCGTTTTGTTTAAACCGAGATAACGCTCGCAACATTCAACATAGGCATTGACTGACTCAGCCGTACCGACCAGCTGCTCTGCAAGAAAATCATCAAAATTAAATTCTTGATATGCTTGTTGTAGTGCCTTCATGACGACAACCTCTCATCCGTTATTTTATAAACAAAGCTCCTGCTTTGCTGATCCATTTTGCTTATTGTTCTGACTCTAAAAATTGCCAAAGCTGATTCAGCATCTTTAAATTTTTTACTTCACAGTTGACTTAGATAACCATGATTTCCAAGCTCCTGCAATTTCCTTATCCATCAGAAAATGTGCAGGATTTGAACACCGACTAAAGTCTAAAATTTAGCCATTTAAAGCTTTAGTAGGTTTAGATTTTAGTCACCTCGCGTGCAATGACCAGGCGCTGAATATCCGAAGCCCCTTCATAAATCTGGCTGACCCGTACATCACGGTAAATCCGCTCTACCGGGAAATCCGAGACATAGCCATAACCGCCATGAATCTGAATGGCATCGGAACACACCTGCTCCGCCATGGTGGATGCAAACAGCTTGGCCATAGAAGCTTCTTTCAAACACGGTAAGCCGGCATCTTTTAAAGTTGCTGCATGGAAAATCAGTTGTCGTGCCGCTTCAATCTGCGTGGCCATATCTGCCAGACGAAATGCAACCGCCTGATGCTGTACAATTTCTACCCCAAATGCTTTGCGCTGATTGGCATATTCCACCGCAGCATCAAGTGCAGCACGCGCCATGCCGACGGATTGTGCGGCAATCCCGATTCGTCCTGATTCCAGGTTAGATAGGGCAATTTTGTAACCTTCACCTTCTTTACCCAATAAATTTTCGGCAGGAATCCGGCAATTTTCAAAAATGATGGTTGCGGTATCGGAACAATGCTGTCCCATTTTTTCTTCCAGACGCGAAACAATATAGCCTTCTGTGTCTGTAGGAACCAGGAAACAGGAGATGCCTTTTTTCCCTGCGGCTTTATCGGTCACGGCAAAGACAATCGCCACTTGGGCATGTTTGCCTGTAGTAATGAACTGTTTAGTACCATTCAATACCCATTCATCTCCATCACGTTCTGCCTTACATTCCAGTGCACCGGCATCGGAGCCGGCTTGCGGTTCGGTAAGACAGAAACATCCAAGCCATTCACCGGTGGCCAGTTTGGTAAGATATTTCTGTTTCTGTGCTTCTGTACCGTAACGCTGGGTAATGCCACACGGCAAAGAGTTTTGCACACTGACAATGGTTGAAATCGCGCCATCACCTGCAGCAATTTCTTCCAAGGCAAGCACCAGCGAAACATAGTCCAAACCCGCACCGCCCCATTGTTCGGATACGGTCATGCCCAAAGCACCCAGCTCACCAAGTTCTTTCAGTTCTTGCGCGGGAAATTGCGCAGTTTTATCACGTTCTGCGGCAGTAGGTTTTAACTTATTTTGCGAATAATTCCGCAACATGTCCTGAACCATCTTTTGTTCATCATTTAAAATCATTGAGCTTCCCTTTCTATATCTATTTTATTCATTTCAAACTTTTTAAAAATGACTGTATCTGGAGTACATGACGGCGACATGGATGTCGCCTGTGAAACTGAGATACAAGGACGTATCTTCAGTTTCACAAAGGATTTTTGTTTCTTTTGATCCCTCAAAAGAAAATACATACATATGCGAAGCTATTTAAACTTGACTAGCAATTTCTTCAAAACATATGAAACTCGGAAATAGCATCAACAACCTGAGCGTAAGATAAATAACAATGCTTCAAACAGGTTCTAGATAACTATGGTTTTCTTGCGGCCTCAAAATATATTTTGAGGCACTCATTTTCCCGGAAGAAAAGTAGGTCGAACCGAAGGTTAAACAGAGTTTTTATTACATATTGAAAAAACTCCGTCATGCCACCGCAATTATCAATAATTACTTCGGCTGCATACGAATCGCGCCATCTAGACGAATCACCTCACCATTCAAATACGTGTTTTCAAAAATATGACCCACTAAATGCGCAAACTCTTCCGGTTTAGCCAAACGCGGTGGAAACGGCACCATCTGCCCTAAAGCCTCCTGAACATTTTGCGGCATGGCTTTCAGCATCGGTGTTTCCATAATGCCTGGCGCAATGGTCATCACCCGAATCGCCTCACGCGCAAGTTCACGCGCCAGAGGTAAAGTCATGGACACCACAGCACCTTTAGAAGCAGCATAAGCCGCTTGCCCGAGTTGTCCTTCAAATGCAGCCACTGAAGCAGTATTGACAATCACCCCACGCTCTTCTTCACCTGGCTGCAATTGATATTTCGCCATCAAACTTGCCGCAAAACGGATCATGTTAAAAGTACCACTGACATTGATATTCAATACTTTCTGGAACATACCTAAATCATGAATGCCATCACGACCCAACACTTTGGCAGACGGTGCAATCCCGGCACAGTTCACCAAACCATTTAACTGACCGTACTGCTGCTCAATATTTTCAAAGAAAACTTTGACTGCATGCTCGTCGGTCACATCCAGTTTGACAAAAACTGCATGCTCACCCAAGCGCTGCTGCATTTCCTGACCCAGCTCCTGGTTCATATCCACCATAATCACCTGAGCGCCCTGACCCACCAGATAAGTGGCTGTGGCTGCACCCAAACCCGATGCACCGCCTGTCACGACAAATACTTTTCCTTGAATTTTCATTTTTTGTTCCTGTTAATTATTTGAATAAACACTCGACTTAAGATGCAGAGTAAAGGCAGTTCAGCTAGAGTACAATTTCCAAACCTTGCATCTTTTATGATGGATTTGGACAATCCAGGTCAGCACAGCAAAAAATACGGAATACGGATATCTGTACATGAATGAACAAAACTTAAATTACAGTAAAGGCACGATCTCGATCAGTCTGGTGCATGAAGCACTTTTATCTGCCCAGCATCAGGGATTGAACACTCAAAATATCTTGCTCAAATCCGGTATTCCTGTTGAGCTGCTGCATTCCAGTAAGGCTCGCGTTTCAGTTTCACAATATGCCCAGCTCTGGACCGAACTGGCAGATGTCATGAATGACGAGTTTTTTGGGATGGACAGCCACCCAATGCGGCGCGGCAGTTTTAAACTGTTATCACAATCGGTCATGCATGCCGAAACTCTGGGAAAAGCCCTACAGCAAATTTTGCAGTTTTTAAATCTGGTACTGGATGATTTTATCAGTCAATTATCTGTGCAGGAAAACTATGCCTATATTGTGATTTATGAACAGAAACACACCAAAAGAATGTTCAGCTATGCCACCTATTTAATGCTGATTCATGCTTTGATGTGCTGGTTAAGTGGACAAAGGGTCTTACTGAACCAGATTCAGCTCAAATGTGATGCCCCACTGGATGATCAGGACTATAAAGTCCGTTTTTGTGAAAATATTCAATACAATAGCCATGAAAACTATATCCAGTTCGATGCCAATTATTTAAATATTCAGATCAAACAGGACAAACAGTCATGGCATCAGTTTATTAGACAAACACCGCATAACCTGCTGGTGCGCTTTAAAAATCCACATGCGATTAGTTCTCAAATCCGTAAACATTTAATGAATGTTCCACCTGCTGAATGGTTAGAATTGAATGAAATTGCCCAGCGCTTAAATATTTCGGATGCCACCATGCAAAGACGTTTAAAAAGCGAAGGTGTCAGCTATCAACAACTTAAAAATGATATCCGGCGTGATACCGCCATTGAATTTCTGACTAAAACAGAGAAAACTTTGCAACAAATTAGTGATGAACTCAGCTTTCACGATCCGAGTGCATTCCATCGTGCTTTCAAAAAATGGACCGGCGTCAGTCCCGGGGCTTATCGGCAAAATAAGGAGTAATAAATTCAATATAAGCCATAAGAATATAGCTGCTTTTCTAAAAATTTGATAATTCTTTGCTTTTCATTAACTTAAAAAATGATGCATTTTTCGTCGGAATTTATTTGCAAAAAGCGACAAAATAGATTACTTTTCAACCAACTTAAAGGCATATCTTTATGCCACCCCTGCTGTAATCTCCCTGTTAAATCACCTTATATTAAAGGTTCTGACATGCTTAAAATGATTGATGTACTAGAGCAAAGCTTGGTGCAAAATTTTACTCATTCTCTCAATTCTCACACCAGTCAATTTGATGAGTTATTCAATCAAGGTATTTTAAATACTGCTGATTCTGCACTTCAAAATGTGGTGGTCAATTTCTTCAATCGTGCAGATGCCATTGAATCAGCTCAGGCACTGGATATCTCAGTGCTGATCGTATTCAAGCTTTACAAACTGGCGTAGCTTTAAAAGATGCGCAATATCTTGCAGATACTGCAAAAATTGTGGCGCTTTGTTTAGCCCTTGAAACCGATGCGCTTGCACACTTGGACATATCTGATGGTTTACAAGATTTTCTAATATAAATCTAAAACCCATTAAAAAAAGCGACTCCAGTGAGTCGCTTTTTTTAAATCAATTTAATTTGTTTGATTTTATATCACGCCCCAAGTAGATTTTCCCACATATCTTTTTCTAGTCACATCTCTCATGCATTGCACCAGACAGATCTGAATTACTCATCAAATCCTGTCGTCGGATTGCATTGCCATTTAAAAACATGGTTTTGACCATTTTCTTTAAGTCATCGTTTTCAGCAATCGCTAAACGCAACCATTAATGTAATTACATAGCAATGACATTGAAATAACAAAATCTCATCTTTCTTAATTGTTTCATATTTTACTTTTATTCATGCTGATGTAACTTTTTGATATAAAGTACAAAATATTTAAACAAATAAAATAAATTCATTAAAATTCAAAAACTTATTTCACAAAATTCAATATATCCATAATTAAGATAATTTTATAAAAATTACTTTTTTGTCTTATCCCTTAAGTTACTGGCAGTATTTGCCGCATCTCATTCAAATCATTCTATCGGGACTTATATGCAAAATTCTGGTTTCAAAACGAAAATACTCACAGCGATCACATTCGGCTTGGTCAGTCAATATAGCATGGCAGCCCTACCTGATATGCTAAAGCTAGATTATGCCTATTATGCTCCGACCAGTTTGGTGGTGAAGGAACAAAAACTTTTGGAAAAAGCTTTACCTAAAACCCAGATTAAATGGGTGTTTAGTCAAGGGAGTAACCGTTCACTCGAATATTTAAATAGTGGCAGCGTAGATTTTTCCTCAACTGCCGGTTTGGCAGCCGTACTCAGCCGTGCCAATGGCAGTCCGATTAAAACAGTTTACATCCAGAGTCAGCCTGAATGGACCGCCTTATTGGTTGCAAAAAATTCTCCCATTAAAAGCATCAAAGACTTAAAAGGTAAAAAAATTGCCGCCACCAAAGGTACAGACCCATTCCTGTTTACCTTACAGGCACTGGAAACAGCAGGCTTGAATAAAAAGGATGTTCAGCTTGTACATTTGCAGCATCCAGATGGTAAAACGGCACTGGAACGTGGACAAGTCGATGCCTGGGCAGGTTTAGATCCCCTGATGGCTTCTGCACAAGTCCAGTCAGGTGCAAAACTGCTGTATCGAAATGTCGGTTTTAATAGTTACAGTGTATTAAGTACTAGGGAACAATTTGCCAGCCAAAGCCCGGAAGCCATCGAAGCGGTGATCAAAGCTTATGAACAGGCACGTAAATGGGCCAAAGCCAATCCAGCAAAACTGGCCGAATTGCTGGCACGTGAATCGAAATTGCCTATTGCTGTGGCCAAACTCCAACTCAGCCGTACCAATTTTGAGCAAAACATCCCGACTGTAAAACATCTCAATGCATTGAAAAAATCAGGAACGATTTTGACTGAAGAAGATTTGGTCCGTAAAGGCACAAATGTCAATCAGGTGATTGATCAACTGTTTGATGCGAAATATGCAAACAAGGTTGTAAATAGATAATGAATTCGTCTGTAACAACGAATAAGGCACTGGTTCAACCTAAAGTGGATAGAGTCCAAGCGCCTGGCTTGCTTAAATTATTAAGCAAGCTGAAGGGGTTGGTCATCCCTGTTCTTGCGTTGATCCTGTGTGAAATTTTGGTTAGAAACGGTTTTATAGCACCCTATCTGCTCCCCGCACCCAGCAGTTTATGGCAATCGTTATTAGAACTGTCTACAGGTGATTTGTGGCTACATATCTGGACCAGTACCTGGCGGGTATTTCTAGGCTTCTTTATTGGTAGCGGACTTGCGCTGGTTTTCGCCATCTTGGTCGGTTTAAACAAGCAAGCTGAAGAATTTTTAGAACCTTCTTTTTCAGCGATTAAGTCGATTCCAAGTCTGGCCTGGATTCCCCTGTTACTGCTGTGGTTAGGCATAGATGAAGCATCCAAAATTACCCTGATTGCCATCGGCGCATTTTTCCCGACCTACACCAATACCGTTGCCGCGATTCAGGGCGTAGACCGCAAGCTGATTGAAGTCGCGCAAGTCTACCGTCTGAAATACCTGCAACAGATCAAGGAGATTGTACTTCCGGCAGCATCCCCGGGTATTTTAACCGGTTTACGCAACAGCCTGAGCTTGTCCTGGATGTTTATGATCGCGGCTGAACTGATCGCGGCCACTCAAGGGATTGGTTATTTGCTTAGTGATGGACGGGAAACCTCTCGACCTGACATTGTCATTATTGCGATTATCTTATTGGCGATTTTAGGCAAAATAACTGATAGCTTAATGAAAATTGCTGAAAACTGGCTGTTACGCTGGCGGGATGTAGTCAAAAAATAAAGCGCATGATGCGCTTTATTTTTTATCTTTTTTAAGATTAATGTGGCCACTGCCCCAAAGTCACACGGTCATTACCACCATAGTCTTTTACCGTACGCACTTGCTTATACCCGGCTTGAGTAAAGATATGCCGCACAGCATCGCCCTGATCATAACCATGTTCCAACACCACCCAGCCATTGACGGTTAAATGCTTTTTGCCCTGCTGGATAATTTGCTCTAAATCTGCCAGACCATGTTTGTCTGCTACCAAAGCCCACTCCGGTTCAGTCGCCAAATCCTGCATATGGATATCATCTGCATCGATATACGGCGGATTGGAAACAATGGCATCAAAGAATTCACGGCCCAGAGGTTTAAACCAGGAACCACAAACAAAACGCACATGCTCAAGATCATGCTTTTCAGCATTAAACTGAGCAACTTCTAGAGTCGGCGCATAAATATCGGTTGCCGTAATAGACCAATCCGGACGTTCACTGGCAAGAGATAAGGCAATGGCTCCGGTTCCGGTGCCTAAATCGACAATTCGGGCATCTTCAGGCAAGTCGAGTTTCAGTACCGTTTCGACCAGTACTTCTGTGTCTGGACGTGGCACCAAGGTGTCTTTGGTGACTTTTAAATCCAGTGTCCAGAATGGCTGTGACCCCGTGACATAAGCCAGAGGCTCACCTGCTGCAATACGTGCCAAGCCATTACGATATGCCTGTTCTTGCTCTGCTGTTAATTCCAGAGTTTTTTTCAATGGCAAATCAAAAGCATCAATTTTGGTAATGTGCTCAAGTAACCACGCATTTTCCTGGCGTTCATAGCTTTCTGCATCACCACGTAAGGCCAAAGCCTGTGCAATATTCATTAACCACCATTCTGCTGTGCAAGAAGTGCCAACTGATCTGCCTGATATTCACGATGCAAACTGTCGAGCAATTCGGTCAAGTCACCTTCCATCACGGCATCCAGCTTATATAAAGTCAGGTTGATACGGTGATCAGTCATACGACCTTGCGGATAGTTATAAGTACGGATACGTTCCGAACGGTCACCGGAACCCACCAGGTCACGGCGCATTTCCGAAGTTGCCGCATCTGCCGCCGCACGTTTGGCATTTTCCAGACGTGAAACCAGAAGTGCCATGGCTTTGGCTTTGTTCTTATGTTGTGAACGTTCATCCTGACATTCAACCACCGTACCGGTTGGAATGTGGGTAATACGGACTGCCGAATCAGTTTTGTTAATGTGCTGACCACCTGCACCCGATGCACGATAAGTATCAATACGCAAGTCTGCCGGGTTAATCTCTACCGAAGTATCGACATCCACTTCTGGCAAAATGGCAACCGTACATGCTGAAGTATGCACACGGCCTTGAGATTCAGTTGCAGGAACGCGCTGTACACGGTGTGCACCACTTTCAAATTTCAGGCGACCATAAACACCTTCACCATTAATCAGGCAGATGACTTCTTTATAACCGCCATGTTCGCCTTCATTTTCAGACAGGATTTCTATGCGCCAGCCTTGATTTTCCGCATATTTGCTATACATGCGGAATAAATCACCCGAGAAAATCGCAGCTTCATCGCCCCCGGTTCCGGCACGAATTTCCAGATAAGCTGAGTTGGCATCATTTGGATCTTTCGGAATCATCAGAATATTTAAGTCTGCTTCCAGTTGTTCCAGCAGCGCCTTATTGTCTTTTATTTCTTCCTGAGCCATTTCCTTAAAGTCAGGATCGCTCAACATGGCTTCAGCAGTTTGTATATCTTCTTCTGCCTGACGGAATTTAGTCCAGACTTCAGTAATTTCAGATAAATCACTATGCTCACGAGACAATTGGCGGAAGCGTTTGTTATCTGAAATCACTTCAACGTCGGCAAGTAATGCGTTTAATTCTTCATGACGGTCAGAAAGTTGATCTAATCGTAAACGTAACGATTCTTTCATTTTGCTAAATATCTCAATACAAAGGCTATCTCCATGCCTTATAGGACATAGATCAGCGCAAAAAAATTGTGCCTAGTGTAACGATTCTAAGGGTTAAATGACATAGATATTGTGGGGACAAACCCACATATAGAAAGGGATTTTTTTAAGATAAAAACTGTATTGATACCAGCTTTATTCATATTTGCCTTATAAGCGTGCATTTTATGAGCACTTTTAAATATTGTTAATATAACTTTACAAAGCAGACACTAAACGCCACAACTCTAGTTGAACCTCTCCACATTGTTGGAAAAAATTTTTGTTACATTTGCCGACATCGAAATAACTTACCTACAACGTTCATTTTGGACATGGAGTTAACTATGAAACTGAATGCATTATTACTCAGCGCAACTATGGCGGCTGCATCAATGTTTACTGTTACTGCTCATGCAGACAACTCTACTCGTATTGCGGCAACATCCGCATTAGGTAGCGTAGCAGGTACTGCAATTGGTAAACAGATGGGTGGTAATACCGGTGCAATGATTGGCTCTGCTATCGGTGGTGCGGGTGGTGCTGCAGTTTCTGCAGACCGACGTAATCGTACTGGTGCTGCTATCGGTGGTGGTCTAGGCGGTGTTGGTGGTTATGCCGTAGGTAAAAATGTCGGTGGTTCTACTGGTGGCTATATCGGCTCTGCACTAGGTGCTGCAGGTGGTTCGGTACTGGGTAAAAAAGTTTCAGAAGACCGTCGTGCGGATCAACGCAAATACAAAAAACATTCTAAAAGATATTATCGTAGCCATCGTTAATAGATGATGCCAGGACAGAACTAAAAAGCACCTGAAGGTGCTTTTTGGATTTTTTATCATAATGATCCGTTATTAATTATGGATAAATCTGAAAGATAAAAATACAAATGATAAACAACTCACCCATTATCATTTCTACATCTTTTATTACATTTAACTCAAGAAATAACAAAAGCTTCCAAAAGGAGTTTGCCATGAAATTTAATTCCATCATTCTTGCTGCTGTAGTGACTTCATCTGCTTTAACCATGACTACAGCCAATGCAGGCAATACAACAAATACAGCCTTAACTTCTGCTCTGGGCGGTGTTGTAGGTGCCGCCGTGGGTAAACAGATGGGTGGTACCACAGGCGCAATGATTGGTTCAGCGATTGGTGCTGGAGCCGGTGCCGGTGTTGCTTCCAACAAACGTGACCGTACTGGTGCCGTGATCGGTAGTGCTCTGGGCGGTGCTGGTGGCTATACCGTAGGTAAAAATATGGGTGGTACTAATGGCGGTTATATCGGTGCCGGATTAGGTGCTGCAGGTGGTTCGGTACTGGGTAAAAAAGTAAGCGAAGACCGTCGCTACGATGACCGTGATGAACGTCGCTATGATCGTGATGAGCGTCGTTATGATGACCGCTATGATCGCCGTTATAACAGTTATCGTTACAGTGACCACCACGACAATGGTCGTCATTTAGGTTGGTACAAAAACGGTAAACGTTAATTCATCGCAATACAAATTGCCTTAAAGCACCTTCGGGTGCTTTTTTATGCTTGCTACAAGCCAAATCACAGACATCGCTCATATATCGAAAAAAAACGATATACAAGTTCCAGTAGGCAGCGTATGCTTTTCTTAGCCCTGATATTAGAGAAAACCAATGCGTTCTTTAAAAGATACCCAATTTTCAATTCTGGACCTAGTTCCTGTTCGTGAAAATAAAAGCATTCAATCTTCATTACATCATGCACTTGCTTTAGCTCAACATGCCGAAAAATTAGGTTATAAACGCTTATGGCTCGCTGAGCATCACAATATGTCCGGCATCGCCAGTTCAGCAACTGCTGTTCTCTTAGGTTATTTATTGGCAAATACTCGAACTTTAAGAGTCGGCTCAGGCGGCATCATGCTACCGAACCATGCCCCTTTAATAGTTGCAGAGCAATTTGGTACTTTAGCAACACTCTATCCAAACCGTATTGAACTTGGTCTTGGTCGTGCACCGGGTACGGATCAAAATACAATGCGTGCACTGCGTCGTGGCCGTCAGGAAACTGAAGATCAATTCCCACAAGATGTACTGGAAATTATGCAATACTTTAAAGACCCACTACCACAGCAACGTATTGTGGCAACTCCAGGTCAAAGTACCCATGTTCCGGTCTGGTTACTCGGTTCAAGTTTGTTTAGCGCACAACTGGCCGCAAAGTTGGGTCTACCCTATTCATTTGCCTCCCATTTTGCACCGCGAATGCTCGATCAGGCGATCAAGCTATATAGAGAGAACTTTGAACCCTCTGAATACCTAGATCGACCTTATGTTTCAATGGGTGTTCCAACGGTAATCGCTCAGACAGATGAAGAAGCGCAATATTTAGCAACATCACCCTATCAGCGTATTATTTCAATGTTCCGTAACCAACGTGGCAAGTTGAAACCGCCAATCAAAAATATTGATGAAATCTGGTCACCTGCAGAAAAAATGTCGGTTGACAGTTTCTATGCCATGGCACAAATTGGCTCACCTGAAACGGTTAAAGCTGGTTTAGAAAAGCTGCTAGAGAAATATGATGTGGATGAATTTATCTTTACCTGTGATATCTATGACACAGATAAACGTCTTGAAAACTTTGAATTATTGATGAATATCAAAAACGCTTAATCCTTTTAAAATCGTAAATAGCATCTGCTTGAGGTGCTATTTTTTTATCACAACTGCCCCATTCAGTTCATCATCTGATCTATTTTTAGCAATAAGACTGGATAACATTTACGAACTTGTGTTCGAGGCATCTCTCTATAAAGAATAATCCATTTTAAGGATACAACCCGACCAGAAACCATATTAATTAAATTATAAATATCAAATATTTAAATAAATTATTTCAACAAATAAACACACTAGACAATTAACAAAAATGCTCATCTCACTTTAAGTACTTAAGCAAATTACATTTTCCGGCTTTTTCATACACTTGTCATTAAACCATGATTTTAGAGGTGTACATAATGGCTTCAACAGACCTAAAAAAATGGTTTCATATTCCTGCCGATGCCATGATGGCGATGACTGACAAGATTCCAGAAAAATCTTTACCCAAAGTTCCATCTTGGATATACCTATAAAGTACAGAACAAACTGCAACAAAAGTAAAAATAAAAAAGGATATAAAAATGGTCAACAAGAAAAAGAATCCGTTGGATGGATTCTTTAAAAATGCACCCGATTTTTTCCAGAAATTTCAGGGAAAAATCGTCGCTTCTGAAGATATTAACAACTTCGATTTCACTAATTTAAATGTAGCTATTGTTGGGGGCAACCAGATGACAGTTATGCATCTGGAACACATCTGCAATACCGCAAAATTTGTAGAAGTATTTCAAATTACACCACTTTTTATCTTACCTCAAACTGAAAAAGGCATTCACAAACTACTTTCGCATCCTTTGATTATCAAGAATCGTCGTTTATTTAATACCCGCATCAAATCATTACTGGCTATTCGCTATCTGGATTCCCAAGTTCAAAATACCTGGTTAAAACGCCAGCTAATGCCCAATTCGGCATCTGGAAACAAGGTTTTTCTCAAATCGGATCATTATTACACTGCGCTGCAACAGGATAACTGCAAGCTGATTACCTGGCCTGTGGTAAAAATTACTGAAAATGCAGTACAAAGCATGGAAGGTGTTGAACATTTAGTAGATGTCATTATTACTACCTATTGATGTTTCAACATAAAAAGAGACATATCAGCCCCTATTATGCATTTTATTTTACTATGCCAATATATTGATAATAATGTTTAGCCTTTTGATAACGCAAATAATTAGAAGTTAATTCACCTGATGGCTTAATGACTAAAATATCGATGTTTTTAAGATTTTTGGAAACACGAATATAGTGCCGATTCATATCAAAAGGCTGGATATTTTCTGGATAATAATGACAGTCATAACTGACATCAATATGGTTCAGTGCTTTCGTTCCGGTTTTAAATACCTCGACAGCTTGATATTGCGCATTTCTAATTTTCGCCGCCTGAATAGCATAGGACCCTACACAACTGCTGCCAATATAGGTACTTGAAATAAAATAAGTGGGTACTTTATTCAGCTCAGTTTGCTGAATGGATCGTATAAATCCTCCATCATTCACCGCCTGAGTAACAACTTTATTGCCCTGTTTAAATTGCACATAGGATTCGAATTCCCGCATTGTACCGCCAGCTGAAATATCAAATGTATAAAATTTCAGCTTTTGATCAGGGCTATAATGTATAGAAACCATGTTTTTGCTGGCTAGATTTTTAAAATTATAGTGGAAACTTTGTGGATGACTCTGAATAAAATCGACTACTTTTATAGCCACATCCTGATTAACACCCTCACTCTCATAACTGTCTGCTAAACGCCTTTGATCATATTGTTTGATCATTTGGGTTTCAAAATCAGCCACAGATTGTGCAAAAACATGCGCAGTTATCAGACTAAACCAAGAGTTATTTTATTTATTTTTAATACTTTATTCATATAATTACGCTCTATATTTTCGATTATAGAAATGGAGTTAAATCTGAATTTAACTCCATTTTTAAATTAGCCAATACGACGTTTTAAACCTGTCATCTGTAAAACACGGGTTGAAATTTCCTCAATCGACATTTCAGAAACATTCAGATATTTAATGCCTTCTGAAATATAAATGCCTTCTACGGCACGCAGTTCCATTTGGCATTGATTAAAACTTGCATAACGGCTATTGGCTTTACGTTCGCTACGAATCGCTACAAGTCGTTCAGCATCAATCATTAAGCCAAATAGCTTATGCTTGTGTGCCTTTAACACCGCAGGTAAACGGTTGTCATCCAGGTCTTCTTCGGTCAGCGGATAATTCGCTACACGAATTCCAAACTGTAATGAAAGATAAATTGAAGTCGGTGTTTTACCGGAACGGGAAACCCCAATCAGTATCAGATCAGCCTTGTCATAATGACGTGTGCGTGCGCCATCATCGTTATCTAGGGCAAAATGCACCGCATCAATACGTGCTTTATATGACTCAGAATCTGTTACAGCATGGGTTTGTCCGACTAAAGTTGTAGGCGCAGTACCCAGCACCTCAGACAATTTACCAATAAGACCTTCAAAAACATCAAGATTTACTGCATTTGCGGTATTGATAATATCACGCACATACGGGTCTACCAAGGTATCAAACACCAAAGGTTGTTGCCCATCTTGATCGGCACGCTGGTTGATTTCAGCTACCACATTCATCGCAGCTTCTTCTGAAGAAATATAAGGAATAATATGAATGTCAAAATCTACATGAGGAAACTGTGCTAACAGTGAGTGTCCAAGGGTTTCAGCAGTAATTGCAGTCCCATCGGAGATAAAAAACACACTGCGCTTAATCTGTTTACCTTCTGACATTAAAATTCTCCTTAAATATTTGTCTAAGTGCTGTAAAATCTTTATAGTAAACCGATCTTACATGACTGTCGCCGAGTAAATCAAAAAGCTGGGCGATTTGTTATAATTTCATGCCAAGATAGTGATTAATACTGCATAAGTGGAGTAACAACTTTGGAAGCGCGCGTAATTGGTCTAGAAAAATTAGGGAAACACGACGTTGAACTCGTTGGTGGGAAAAACTCATCACTGGGTGAAATGATCAGCCATTTGTCTAATGCTGGTGTATCAGTACCGGGTGGTTTTGCAACCACAGCTGCTGCGTATCGTGAATTTCTCGAGCAAAGTGGCCTAAACGCTAAAATCAACGCCGAGCTTACAGCGCTTAATGTTGATGACGTAAAAGCTCTAGCAGAAACTGGCGCAAAAATCCGTCAATGGATTGTCGAAACTCCGCTTACAGCAGAACTTGAAAAGGAAATTCGCGAATCTTTCGCTGCTCTTTCAAACGGCAACCCTGACATCGCGGTTGCCGTTCGTTCATCTGCAACAGCAGAAGACTTGCCAGATGCATCATTTGCAGGACAACAAGAAACCTTCCTGAACATCCGTGGCATCGACAACGTTCTTGTAGCCATTAAGGAAGTATTTGCTTCACTTTATAACGATCGCGCAATTTCTTACCGTGTACACCAAAACTTTGCTCATGACATCGTAGCGTTGTCGGCTGGCGTGCAACGTATGGTCCGCTCTGAAACTGGTGCTGCTGGTGTAATGTTCACACTGGATACAGAATCTGGTTTCCGTGATGCAGTATTTATTACCGCTTCTTATGGCTTGGGTGAAATGGTTGTTCAAGGTGCAGTAAACCCTGACGAATTTTATATTTCTAAACCACTTCTTAAAAACGGCAAACATTCAATCCTGCGTCGCAACCTTGGTTCTAAACACCAAAAAATGATTTATGGTGAAGAAGGCGCTGCAGGTAAATCTGTGGTTGTCGTCGACGTTGAAAAACAAGAGCGTCAACAATTTGCCTTAAATGATCATGAGCTGCAAGAACTTGCAAAACAAGCCTTGATCATTGAAGAACATTACGGTGCCCCAATGGACATCGAATGGGCCAAAGATGGTGATGACGGTCAGCTTTATATCGTTCAGGCACGTCCAGAAACCGTAAAAAGCCGTGAAAATGTCGGCACAATGGAACGCTACCTGCTTAAACAAAAAGGTACTGTGGTTTGTGAAGGCCGTTCAATTGGTCAACGTATCGGTTCTGGTAAAGTCCGCATCGTCACTTCGATTAAAGAGATGGATAAAGTACAAGACGGTGACGTACTTGTATCTGACATGACTGACCCGGATTGGGAACCAGTGATGAAACGTGCTGCTGCTATTGTAACCAACCGTGGTGGCCGTACTTGTCACGCTGCCATCATTGCACGTGAACTTGGTGTTCCAGCGATTGTAGGTTGTGGTAACGCAACTGAAGTTCTGACCGATGGTCAAGAAGTAACTGTTTCTTGTGCCGAAGGTGACACAGGCTTTATCTATGAAGGTGCTTTAGATTTCGAAGTTCAACGTAACTCTATCGAATCTATGCCTGCGCTTCCATTTAAAGTCATGATGAACGTAGGTAACCCTGACCGTGCATTTGACTTCGCACAAATTCCAAACGCAGGTATTGGTCTGGCACGTCTTGAATTCATCATCAACCGTATGATTGGCGTGCATCCTAAAGCATTGCTCAACATTGACAGCCTTCCACGCGAAACTCGCGCTGCTGTAATGGCACGTACTGCAGGTTACGCTTCTCCAATCGAGTTCTATGTAGAGAAACTGGTTGAAGGTATTTCTACCCTTGCTGCTGCATTCGCTGACAAACCAGTGATCGTGCGTATGTCTGACTTTAAGTCAAACGAATATGCCAACCTGATCGGTGGTAAGTTATACGAACCAGAAGAAGAAAACCCAATGCTTGGTTTCCGTGGTGCAAGCCGCTACGTTTCTGACAACTTCCGTGATTGCTTCGAACTTGAATGCCGTGCATTGAAAAAAGTTCGTGACGAAATGGGCTTAACCAACATTCAAATCATGATTCCATTCGTACGTACAGTAAACGAAGCGAAACGTGTCATTGAATTATTGGCATTGAATGGTCTGAAACGTGGCGAGAATGGTCTGAAAGTGATCATGATGTGCGAATTACCAACCAACGCATTGTTAGCTGAACAGTTCCTTGAGCACTTCGATGGTTTCTCAATCGGTTCTAACGACCTGACTCAGTTAACATTGGGTCTTGACCGTGACTCTGGTATCGTTTCTCACCTGTTTGATGAACGTGACCCAGCGGTTAAAGCACTTCTTTCTATGGCGATTCATGCATGCCGTAAAGCAGGCAAATATGTAGGTATTTGTGGTCAAGGTCCTTCTGATCACCCTGACTTGGCTAAATGGTTGATGGAACAAGGTATTGAGTCTGTTTCTTTAAACCCAGACTCTGTTTTAGACACCTGGTTCTTCCTTGCAGAAGAAAAAGCTCAACAAGCGTAATAAAACATGTTAAAAAAGACCCACTCGTGGGTCTTTTTTATATCTATTAAACAATAAGTTAAATAAATAAGTTGCACTTTTGTTGCACCCCATCCGAAAAACAAGAATTTTGGAAGCCAAACTCTCCTTAAATTTGTGAAATATGCCAACTTGCGCATTTCTGCAAGTTAGTTGACAAAACTTAAAATCAGCAATAAAACTTGGTTGACAGATTTTAAATTTAGCACTAATTCAAAACACTCTTGATAATAAGGATAAAGAATGGAAAAGCCGCATATTTACTGCGATAGAAAAATTATTAAGTGCTCTGTTTGTGGGGCACAGGATGACTATAGTTTTAATGCCACTAAACACTTTTTTATTATCGCTGCTGCAGAAGGCAAGCAAAGTAATGGGTGCTACTCGATTGAGAGTATTGAGTGCAAGGACTGCAATAAGGAGGCTAGGATAGCTCAAGATCCCTATTTTTATTATTGAGTGGAATAAAACTGAAACCATGGCTCAACTTCTGCATTGAATACACTATAAAAAATAGTAATCCATCTATAAGGAATGTAGTTGGTCTAAGATAATTAAATAAGAATACCTTCGCTTTGATCTACCACAAAAAGCTAATTTTTTTGATTAATCGACCTTTAAGGACTGAGTTCTGTATCTATACAACCCAGTCCTTTTAATTCATACATTGGAAATTATTTTACTCTTAAGGGTATTTAATGAATTGCTTTGCGTTTCACTCACTCCTCCCATTTTATTTGAGTCTCTCTCATAAACGAAATATAGAATTATTGCGATTACTACAATCGCCGCTATTACAGCAATAATAATATTTCTATCTTTTGGGGTCATACTCATAATTGTTCTCCAATTGCAGATTAATGAGAATAAATAGAAGAAATTAAAAATGAAGAAATTTCTATAAAGTTACTTTGAAAAAACCCTGATTTAAAAAGTCAGGGTTAGTAAATATTTTATTTCATTCTTGTAGGCCATTTATATTTCTTTGTTGAGCAAGCCTATTATGAATTCTATTAAACTTATGGATTTGGTCGCTGCTGTTTCTGCTGATCACTTTGCTGTTGCTGGTGTTGCTTTTGTTGATCCTGCCCTTGGTTTGGTTGCTGTTGATTTGGTTGCTGTTGCTGGTTTTGCTGATTCTGTTTGTCCTGTTGTTGGTTTGGTTGCTGTTTTTGTTGGTCCTGTTGACCTTGTTGTTGATTAGCCATTTCAATTTCCATCCTATAGTTTTGGAATACGCTGCTTTGTAGCAGCTTTATCAAACTACTCTTTAAATCTATAATTACCCAAGACTCCATCTGTATCAATTTACGTTAATGTAAGTAACTACAGATGGAGCAGACTGATCCTTAATAAAATTATTCAAATCTCATTAACAATCATTACTTAAAACTCTCATTTAAATAGGTCTTTTTCTGGCCAAATGTTACTTAATCTTTCAACATCAATTGCGTGGCCATCTGCTTTTTCTGCCATGCTTCGATATTCTGCTGTGCATGCTTCGAGTAACTCATTGTTGGTAACGGTGTACTCAATAATGGTTTCTTTGGGAGCTGTGGACAGGCGTTTGTTGGCTTCACTGAGTTGCTTTGACAACCCACTAGCAGCCAGGTCAGCACTACGAGCGGCAGCATTCGCATCTTGTATTTTTTTAATTGCATTTTGTTCTACCTCAATATATTTATCTGACCAAGCTTTTTCAGTAATAGCTTTCTGCTCTTTGGCTTTTACTATCGAATCTCGATAAGGCTTAATTGCTTTGGCCACACGCGCATCGCATGCTGATTCAGCATAGCTCATGCTCAATGAGCCGACAGAACTCACGATCTGAAGCTTGCTCACAGAATGCTGCGTCTATCGTAATCAAATATTGAGGTACGAAACCGAACCAGTCCCGCATCTGTTGTTCCTGGCGTGCCTTCTTCCATCCACCCTGGTTAAACATCACTTTTTCACATTGGCCTAGCACCATACGTTTTTTAGCTACGGCGGCAGATGATGCCCAAGCGAATGCAAGGAACTCTTCATTATCGTGAAGTAACTCAGCAATATGATCATGATCCGGGTTGTGAAGTTCACCGCCCAAAGTCAGCCAGTTTTTGACAACCCATTCTTTAAGCTCTGGTGCCGGTGCCAAACGAATCGCTTCTTCTTCCTCAGCCTGATCCATCAGATCCGTTGGCGGGAATGGTCTGAACTGTTCCATAAGATGCCTTTAAATTTCTAAGCCACTTGGTAGCTCTTCCCATATTGATATCACCGGTTTCAAAGCGCATATACCGATATCCCATTTCTTCAGCATGGTCGTACCGGTCAATACTCCATGCTTTTGTGGCCAGTTTGCCTTTTCGTCCACCTGACCAAGGGCCACCAGCAATTTCAATCAACATGCGATATTCAATAAGGTGCAAATCAAAACGCCAGTGTTTGGTGCTTTTAAAATGAAAATACTCTTCATACTTGATTTCCATGCGATCAAGAATTTCTTTCAATCGCTCGAATGCTTCTAAGTATTTTTCACCGGCTTTGGGTAATGGTCTGGTACGTGGTTTCTTTTTGATGGATTTCTTATCAGTCAGGGCTTTGTATGCGTCCAGTTCCATAAATTGTACCCATTAAAAAACCTCCCTGAGGAGGCTTTGTTATTTTATCTTTTTTATCTGTTCAAGAAATTTATCTTTTTCTTCTTCACTTTCAAATTTTAGACTTAAATGATATCCAGTATCAGAATTTGTAAGCTCACCTTCGAAGACTACTGTCACTTGGGTTTTCCCAATTTTAGATTTTATATAATTGATATTATTAATATTAATTAAATATTCATTATGTTGTAAAAACATATCACATCCCATTTTTTATTTTAAGTGATCAAAATATTACCTTATTTTATGCTACATGAAATACTTGCTTTACTTTTCAATAAAAGAAAACCCAGCACTCAGGCTGGGTATATGAAATTATTTACTTTTACTGATGCAATGCCATTTCCGCACTTTTTGCTAAAAATGCTGAACGACTTAAATGCTGCTTCTTCGCAACTGCATCAATACGCTTAACTAAAGCTTCTGGCATACTGACATTAATACGAACAGACTTCGTATTTACCTTTGTTGTATCAATATCAATTAACAGCCAAAAACCACCTTCAAATCGTTCATCACCTAACCATTGCTCTGGGCTTGATGGTGCAGGCAACGGAATATCTTCACCATCAAAGTGAACCTCAACCGCTTCCTGTGCCATGCGCTGGATTTCTTGCATTTCATCCGCACCACTAAAACATCCTTCAAAGTCAGGGAAAGTTAAACCGTAAGCAGTATCTTCATCTTTATGAACATATACCGGATATAACATATTTACCTCCATTCCCAACCAGCCTGTTTATATATATTGCGTAGAGTACCTATCGGCATATCTTTACGTGGATGTGGAACCACAACATGACCGGGTTTATCGGGATGCTTGTACTTTTCATGGTCGCCTTTGCCGCCAACCTTGTACCAGCCTTCCTGCTCTAGACGCTTAATAATGTCTTTGCTGTTCATTGTGTAATTATACACAACATTATTTTAATAGGGAATAGAAAAGAAAAACCCCGCCAATATCTAGTATGTAGCGGGGTTTTATATGCCGTAATACGTTCGGCAATGGAGAAATCACTCAGGTTTTGTTTTACCACACTTACGACATTCGACCTCGGCAAATATGTCTGACTCGTAATCAAATGCATGTATACAAAATAATTTGCGTAGGAATTGGAGCATCTAGTTTCTCCTGACAAAAAAAAGCCCACCTCGAGAACATTGGTGGGCTTATAAACACTGACCATGGAGTAGGTCATTCAGAAACTACAGCTGTTTCTGTTGGTTATTTTCTACACCATTTAAGTATTTTTCAGTGGCAAAATATACCAAAAATTAAAATAATGATAATTAAATCAAATTATTAGAATAACTTAATTAATTATTTATTAACATTAAAGATGAAAGCTGATAGGTAACTTTCAGGCAATTAAAAGCCCACTTACTCCTTCAAATAAGTGGGCCGGTGCTGTAGTCATTTTCTTCGTTTTATTTGCGTTTTCTTGTTTTCGCAAAAATAAGATAGCACTAAAAAATTAACAACAAAGTATAGAGAATGCACAGGAACTGTTTTCACTTGTCTACTTTGGGTTATTTTTCTTTTTAAGGTATGGCAATTTTGATTTAAACATTACTTCCTCTCTTGTTACCCTGAACTTTTTCTTTGTTCCAGGATGAATAAAAGTGTTTTCACCATCTAAACTAATCACATTTTCATTAATCACTATTTGGGGTAAAGGCACACATATAGGGTTTCTTCCATATTCATTGAAAACCTTTTCAAATACCTGCTCTACCACTATCTTCATACCGCAACGACTTATAGCTTTTACTTCTTTTAATATAAAAATTTTAGACATTTCCAATAACTCTTTTTATTTTTTTCCAAAGAATTATAGAAGTGCCATCTTTATGTGTTGTTAATTTTTTATATAAATTTGTGATCAAAAAAATCTGGGTGCCCTGATATTGCTTACACATGACATTTCTCAGGGCACAAACAATCCCATCTGCATTATGAATACTTAGTATCCCCCTTCATATAATGATAATTATTGTTTTTTGAATTCTTCTTATCTTTAAGCTTTTTATAACAATATCCGGCTACCACACCTGTACCAATCAAAGTTAATAGTTTCATCTTTCACCTCAACCAATCAGAAATGCAAGCATATATAACTATCACCTCTATTCATTACACTCCAAGCACGTTTCGATAGTTTTTTGTATGTCAGGTAAATTTATGTGTATTAAATAAAAAGCCCACCTTTCGGTGAGCCCCATCTGTATCATTTTGCGCTGATTCAAGATGTATAAGTACTGCCTCATAACAGTGGGCGTAATTTAGTTAAAACCCATTCTATTAGCAAATTTATAAGCATGATGTACTTTGGTTTGCCATTTCAGTAACTTATAAGCTCATAAAAAATGGATACACATATCATCATGTGTACCCATTGCCTCAGATTACGATATTAACCAGCTCGGCAACTGATCTACCGCTACTCCCTACTGTGATTGCCACTGAATAGGCACAGTACTAATCAATTTTCGGTTTCATTATCAATGTATGGCGGGGCATCACTCCCAACTCTGATTTCACTTTCCTGCATATCCTATTCATGCTCGATGAACTGCATGGGTTGTATCGTCTTTCGTGCGATCTAACTAGCTCAAAAGCTGCTTAAGCAAATACTGGCATTTTGATTCTCCTTTTTGGGTTATTTTGAGAGACAAATTCATTTGTGTATCAAAAACACTAGACAACAAAAAAGCCCGATCAATGACCGAGCTTAGATTTTTTATATGAATTAACTTAGGTGTTTTGGAATATCTTCAACAAATTTAAACTCTGCAGGATAACGAGTCCGAAGCGCTTCAGTAATCTCATTAAACATTCGCTGATACTCTTCAGTAATATAAGTAGCCTTCTTTATTTGCTCAGCAGAATCAGCAACCATTAACAATAACTTTCGGTTTTCTTCCTTTAATTCTTCATTTTCGTGCATCACCATTGCCAATAACGACTGTAATTCATCTTTAGTTAATGCACTCATAACAACGGCTCAGTATTTTTTCTAAAGAATAGCAAAGGATTATGACAAATAAGAAAGCCCACTATGTGAGCTTTCTGAGGTTTTGCCGTCTTTTCCGAGCTGTCAATCGAAATTACCCAAAGCATCCATGCGCTGGTGGTGCTTATTTTCTTCAAAATTTAATTGGTGTCAATACTGAATTTTGAACAAAATAAGCCACCTTTCGATGAGCAAAAAAATACCCACAAATTGAGATAAGTGGGTATATAAACTTTGAATCTTTTTCGTTGGTAGCGGGAGCTGGATTTGAACCAACGACCTTCGGGTTATGAGCCCGACGAGCTACCAGACTGCTCCATCCCGCATCAACGAGTTAGCTTTATACGTCATAAGCAGCATCAAAGCAAACTTTATTTTAAAAATAAATACTTACAGCATATCCGGCATCAATAAGTATCTAAATCTAACCATTATTCGTTTTAGTAATAAAAGCTGGATGTAAGTCTCTATACTTACGCAATCTATTTTTTTCACTCTCTAAAAATGATTTAGGTTCATCCGACCAGGATGATTTTCTTGAATCAAGACCTGAATGACTAAGAGCCCAATCAGAAATAGTTCCATAAATAAATGTATTATCGGCAAAAATATATTTTACTTTTCTCTCAACACTATCTAAAAAAACCTTATATGTAGGTAATGAACCAAATATACTAATTTGAGTATAAATGTATTTGTAGGATTCAGACATGGAGCTAAGTACTTAAATGATATTTCCACTATACCATTTTAAACAATAAAAAAGCCCACCTTTCGATGAGCTTATTCATTTGGTAAATGTTAATCAATTTTATAGTTGGCAAAATCTTTTAATAATGCTTTTCTGACAATTTCATCAAAGTCAGCTTTCGAATACCGAGTTTTTTTTTATAACTTTTTGACAATAGCTTTTTGCTACGCTTAGACCAAGCAGATTCCATAATTTCATTACTCACCTCAAATGCTTAATGATTTTGGTATACATCAAAACTATCATTTGGATTTGTAGCCTTTCAACCCCATCTAGATTGTTTTTTGTACAGAATGTAAATAAATACATTTGAAGTATAAGTTAAATAAAAAGCCTAACTTTCGGTGAGGTCCCATCTGTATCAGATGGATACACATATCATGTGTATCCATTCCAACTCTGTATTCACTTTCCTGCATATCCTATTCATGCTCGATGAACTGCATGGGTTGTACCCTCTTTCGAGGAGTCTAAACGTGTTTACTCAAACAGGCTTTAGCTAATCAGCAAACTATAGAAAATGGGTTTTAAAATACTTTTCTCCTGGCATTAAAAAAACCTCCCAATGGAGGCCTCTTTAGCAATCTAATTATGTGATTTCTGAATCTTCAAAATTTTTAGGGAGATTTAAATTTATTTTAAAATTTGCAATTTGATCAGCATTGCCCCAATCCCCATAAATAAGCGCTTTTACTTCAATTCCAGTATCTTCATATAGATGCTTATCGTTTAAAATTTTGAGAAATTTTTCAGCATCTTCGTCACTTAGATAACCTACTTGAATACCACCAACAATCACCATAATTGCATAGGTATATTCTGTGTTTGTGGTATCCATGATCAAAAGAGCATTGACAACTTTACTGACAGAATGATCAAGCTGAGGGCCAACTATCTCAATTATGGGGTGCTGAAAGTCTATTGCACTGGAAACTTTATGACCAAACTTATTTTTAGTCATTTCTTTAAACTTTCCACCAGACTTTTGTTGGAAAGGGTTTACCATTACAAAAGCTGTTATTAAGATAACAATAAGGAGAAGAATTAGACCCATGACTCATACTCGTTTACATGGGAAAGATACTAGAACCCTAAGATAAAGGGACGCATATTCTTTAAGTTTTACTGAGTTTTGAACTGTCATCACAATTTATTTAATTCAGAAGACAGATACTCAATGAACTGCTTTTTATCCTCTATTTCAGGTACATCAAATACCCAATAACATGTAGATTTAAGCCTATATTTGAATATGAGAGTCAAAGTATTCATTTCAATGTAAGCATCTTCATCCCTGAGCTCTGCAAATAATCGCAGCGCTATTAAAAAAAAATTTAACTTATTGACTATGTCATATTTTGATGGCTCATACTCCTTTAGAGCTTCATCATAAATAAAGTCAAATATCTCCTGGACCATAACAATGTCCAACTGGTTAACGTCACCCATCAAAGATAAATCAATACTTCTCATTACGATGTACAAAAAGTGTATTTGCAGCTCGTTCCAATTTTGAAAGATTATAAATGCAAAAAAGCCCACCATTTGGCGAGCTTTCGTTGCTATACAAATCTATTCTTTTGAACACTTCACTTCAAGCTGGTATTCGTCTTGGGTAACCTTAATCTTAATATTCTTATATTTTCGTTTGTTTGGATCCATTGCTGAGCCTGCTACTTCTTCAAAAAATCCGCGATCATTCATTAGGTCGGCATATGCTTTATAACCTAACAAAATCTTTTCAGGTTTTTTGCCATTAACTGCTAACTCACTCAGAGTATCATCTAATTTCTTGACAGTTAGAATTGCCATCTCAATTAAATCTCAAAAATAAAAAGTCATTATCCTTTATTAATATAAACAAACAATGTCAAAAAGCCCACCTTTTGATGAGCTCTTAAATTCAATTCTTTGGCTTTCGCAGTATTAATTCTACTTGTTCTGTGGCATCACCTAGACCCAAATCAGTTTCGAGCCAAAAGCGATACAAATCATTGCCAATAATATATTTCTGCCTACGATATTCTGAAGTTTTACCGTCTTCTATCTCATCAGCTTTGAAGTAGCCTTTATCAAAGTCAAAAGCTTGACCGTCTAAATCACCACCGATACAAATATTCATGCTACTGCCCTATTTATCTGGAACAGACTATAGTACAAATAAAAAACCACCTAGATGGTGGTCTAAGTTTTACTTTGACAAAGCTTGGCTTGGATTTTATAGATTAGTTATCAGTAAATTTATTTAAACAATATTTATAATTTTCTTCCTTGCTTACATGCCCACCAGCATGGACACACGAGCAAAATAACTCAGCCCTGGTATATTTTATCGATTCAGGAACATCAACCCCATAACATGCTGAGTCTATTCGATTTGGCTTGCGGGCCAAAATTAAGTTATCTCCAGTAACGTAATACCAGATACCCCCAACAACAGTGATAATTATAAAAATAACAGGAGAATTTTTTTTAAACATTATTTTCCCTACAAAAAAGCCCACCATTTGGCGAGCTTTTAAAGTGTTGGTCTCGGTTGAACAGTAATACGACCAGTATAGAAAAACTATAGCTTATATCCATTTAGGATGTCAATCAGCTAGCCTTCTTTAATTTTGAGCGGTAGTTTCCAACATAGGTTTCAATTTCATTTTGCAATTCTTTTAACAATAGTTCGACGGCGTTACCCAGCCAAGCATATCGTTTTGAGTAGGTATTAGGTTCGATGTAATTAATTCCCGAAAACACCAAACGGCCTTTCAATGTGTGGTATTCACGCAAATGTGGACGCAGGCTATAAAACAACTCCATACGTGCAACATGCTGACAGAAAGTTACCATGTTGAAAGTTTCACGTTGTTTATCAAGTTCATCCTGAACCATTCGCCACAAGTACTCAGCAATGTAGTCCGTTAAGTCCTTATATTGCTGTGTATTATCTCGAAGATCACCCCACACCAAAATTGATGCATAAGCTTTGGTTTCTTTGTTTGGCAGGCTTGCAATAGCTCCACAACGATCTTCCCAGTTGATAGGTGTTTCACCAGTGCTTGGAATCCCTGCTTCGTAATTTGCTGTCTTGGCACGTAGTTGTTGCCCCAACCATTCAATATTAGAAAGTTTTTCTGTTTTTTCAGCCACTGCATTCATCCCAAATCTCCAACCATCTTCTCTATCTGCTGAACCGCTAACCCGCGTGTCTATGTGCTTAAGCCTAGTGGTCGCAGTGGTATCAACCTGGATGGCTTCATTATCTACAAAGAGTTTCAAGGCAATCTCTCACTTGTAGAAAAAAGCACGGCAGCAGATTGGTTAATCAAAGCATTAATCACTGCACGGAACGCAAAACGGAATGCTGAGCGTAACCAGATTCTAGAAAATACTGGCCACTTCAAATCTGACGAATATAAAAAATGGGCTAAATCCCATCGTGCTGTGCATTAAGGGGAAATTTCATGACAACTTCTAATAATTCAAATATGGATCTATGGGCATCAGTTTCTATTACTGATCCGAAAAAAGTTAAACCTATTACCGGGAAATCTTATAAAGGTTCATCCCCTCAACCCTACTGGTTAGTGCAACGTGCGACAGAAACCTTTGGACCATGTGGCTTGGGATGGGGCATTGAAATTGTTCAACAGGGTTTCCAGCAATGTAATGCCGAAACCATGATGCATTACGCTACTGTCCGCGTTTGGTATATGCAGGATGGCAAGAAATGTTCTGTTGAACACATGGGCGGAACAATGGCTATGTATAAAACCAATGCCGGGAAAATGGTGTATGACGAAGATGCTCCCAAAAAGTCCGTGACTGATGCCATGGTGAAAGCACTTAGTTTTATCGGTTTTGCTGGAGATATTTTCTCAGGAATTTGGGATGACTGGAAATATCAGGAAATGGCAGCAGCACATTATAACGGTCAGAACCAACAGACTGCCCCACCACAGCAACCTCAGAATAATCAGCAACCGACTCAACAACAACCAAATGCTCAGCAAAAGCCAAAACGTACCCAGGCACAGCTTTACAACGATGCTTTAGTTGCAATTAAAGATGCTAAAGACAAAGGCATTCTTAAAGCAGCAGCTGAAAGATTTAAAGGCACCACGTATGAGGCAGGTATCACCAATGCTTGCCGTGCTCGAGCCGATCAGATGGGTTGGCCAACTCAAAGTCGATCGCAGCAACAAAATAACCAGCCTAGCCAGCTTCATCATTAATTAAACATAGGGATAAGAATATGAATATTTTAAATAGTAATGAAGCTTTTGCAGCAATGATGGCTGGTCGGAATATCATGTGTCGCGCTATTGGTGAATTGATCGAATTTGATGATATCGATCAGTTCCCTGCCAACATCTTTGCTAAACCAGGCTATGAGTTTTGCATCAAAGTTGAAACTATGGAGTTGGCTGGTATTACCTTCACCAAGCCACTTACTCTGGATGATGTTCGTGAAGGGCAAGATGTTTATACAATCAACACTTACGGCCCATCTATTTAAGCGAGGTAGCATGATGGATATTCAAGAAAAACAAGCTCAATGGGCTTTAGAAAAACCGTTATTTGAAGCTGAGTTTATTCACTCTCACCTTCTGCCGTTTTTCAATTTCAATGAAAACACTGGTGATTACGAAATCAAAAGTGAATTTGTCGACGATGAAGACAAAGAGCTCGCTTTTGAAGTTTTGAATACTGGTTGGGTTATGTGGTTGCGTGCGAAGCGAGCCAAAGCCAAAGCGGTGCCGGAAGGGTTTGGTTTATTTGATGGTGACACACTTACTTATTCAAATGGGTACTCAATAAATTGTAGTTTTGACGATGAATTTGATTGTCATGTTTTTGATGTGTCTAAAGACGGTTGTTATATAAAAACCGGAATGACTCAATTGGAGCAAGCACATTGCCTTGTATTGTCAATGATTAAGCTTGATTCCAAAGATTCCACGCTCGAAGCACAGGAGCCAGCCAATGACTAGATCTTCACAAGAAATTGTTGATCAGACTCATGCGCTTGCTGAGGACTTTTATAAGGAAATGGGCTATGTGCATGAGCGTGATAAGCACGGAAATTTGTACGATTCTACACACCCAACAGAAAGACTAATGTGGAAGCTCGCATGCATGGCTCAAATCGAACTAACTGATACCGATCCAGATGACGCCCTTACAGATTTAGAGGAGCCAGACAATGACTGACGAAGAAATGGTTGAAGTCGCAAAGGACCTAACCGAAGCATTGGCACCTTATGTCATCAGTGGTACTGGTGCAAAGATGGAACTTAATTCTGAAAGTATCAATGTTATCTATCACAGCCTTGTTGGTTTCACTAGTCGTAATGAACAGCAAAATGTAGATATGAAATTGCCGTTTAGTGTGGTATTGAGCTTGGGAGAGGTGTCATGAACTTAATTGAACAGTTAGGCGGGTATGAGAAGGCTAGAAAGCATTACGATGATATGAGAGAAGCTATAAACCAAGTTTATTATAGTCATTCTTCTGAATATGAGTCACAGCAACTAAAAAAAGCATTACTTGAATACCGCCGCCAGCACAATATTTATGAAGCTGGTGATTTGGTGGTTATGACTGATATAGATGACTACGACACAATCTTTAAAGTAATTGGTAAACCAATGCGTTTATATCACTTACAAGGAAATGATGACTTATTTTATGGCCGCTTAGATTTTCAGATTCGTCATGCCACGGATGCAGAAATCGAAGCGTGTAAAAGATTGGAGGTAGATTGATGGGAGCTATTGAAATTGTAACGATTCCTTTGGCTGATTTACGTGAATTGATTCGTCAAGAGACGTCAAATGCAATTACACAAGCATTACAATGTCAAAATGATGAGCTATTAAACGTGACACAGCTTTGTGAGCGTATCCCAGGTTTAACGCGACATTTATTTAAGAAGCTTGAAACAAAAGCTAAACTCAAAAACATTCGGGGGAAATACTCTCTTAGGGCAGTTAAAGACGCGATGCAATCTCACTAGCAGTGGGATTGTAATAAGTCATGGCACGTTTAGGGTTGCTCCACCCAAACATCTTGCATAAGTCAAGAAGTGGTAATTTGAGAGCAATCCTAGTGGCTGCTGTATGGCGAGAATCATGGAATGTGAAGCCATATAACTCAGCACTAATGCGAGCTTTCATAAACTCAGTGCTGGCAGCAAGTGGCGATAAATTAAAAACAGAGCCTGATTTTTTCTTTTGACGGCCTGATAATATATCTACTGCTTTTTGGCTTAATGGCACTTCACGTGGCCTGCCATTTTTTGTAATTAGTAGTTTTACATATCGCTTTTCTAAATACACTCGATCCCAAGTCATCCCACAGATTTCAGCCTGACGCATTCCTGTTTCAATGGCCAATAAGAAGATGTCTTTAAGATCCGGTGAAAGGTATTCACATAACTTATCAATTTCATCTTGAGATATGACACGTTCACGGTGATCTGAATCTTTTGGCATTTGCACATCACGTACCGGATTTCGCCTAAGCCATAACTTGGTCTCAACACACCAGGTAAAAAAGCCAGCCAGCAAAACAAAATCTCTGCGTGCTGTACCTGACGAAACATTCTCCAAACGCCACTCACGCCAGTTCACTAAAAACTCTTTATCTACATTTATTAATGGAATGTCGCAACGCATGTGTTTTAATATATAGTTAATACGGCTAATTTCCCTGTCGGCACCCCTTTTCTTTATAGAGATAGTGTCGCGGTATTCTTCCATTGCATCTTTTAAGATGACATGATCGAATATCAATTGTTTTTCATTTTTGAGTTCAACTTCGGTTTCTTGGGCCCACTTCTTTGCATCACGTAAAGTATCAAAGGTTTTAGACTTTGGTTTGTGTGGCTTGATTCGTACTGTTGCAGTAATGCGACCGTTACGTTTTTGAAAGGTTGCCATGGGCTTGTTGCACTCTTGTTGCACTAAATTTTTAAAACGGTTTAAATTTATTATCAAACCAGTTAGAAATCCAGTGAAAAACCAAGAGCTTTGTAATATGTTTTATTTAAGCTGTAATGCTTTTAAAGTATTATCGCCCACTCGTGGGTCTTTTTTTTTCTTCTGCGATTTTTTGTACTTTAGATTTATTTTGAGAATTGAGTTTTATGCAAATTTACTTGGCGAGAAATAATCAACAAGCTGGTCCATACACCTTAGAGCAGTTGAACCAAATGCTCGCTAGCCAACAAGTGCTGCTAACAGATTTGGCCTGGCATCAAGGTATGACCGAATGGAAGGCTTTAGGTGAATTAACCCAAGGTAAACTTGTATATACACCTGAAGGCTATATCTCACCTGCGGCTTTTCCAGAACCTAGCCCTGTACAGAATTCAGCTATTCGTAAAGTTCAGGTGGAAAAAAAAGCAACTGCCCGACAGGAGTTGGCTGCAATTCCAACCCGTATTTTGGCAAAAATCATTGACTTGCTACTCTGGCTACCTGCAGCCGCAATTCCGTCATTTTTCCTAAAACCGGAGCAATTTAACCAGTTATCCGAGATTCAGCAAAAAATGCAATCGGCCGAGACTTCCACTCAAGCCATGCAATTGCAACAGGAATTATTTACCCTTATACCTTCTGAAGCCTGGCAGACCATGTTTATTTACCTCATTATTATGCTAGGTATACAGGCATTTATGTTGGCAAAATCCGGGCAAAGCATCGGTAAAAAACTGACCAAAATTAAAATTGTAGATGCCGACAATGGTGAAAAAGTCAGCCTGATGCGTGCTTTCACTTTACGTAGCTTTATTTTTATCGTTTTAAATTTGCTATTTATGCCATTTATTACAATTATTGATCATGTTTTTGCACTGGGCGAAAAGCGCCAGACCTTACATGATAAGTTAGCAAAAACCAAAGTGGTTAAACAATAAGCATATAATTAGACAGGGATTGTTTTTATATCCCTGTTTTTCCGCAGAATATTGATATTAAAATAAAAATCATATAATTAAAGCTTAATTCCGAGTAAAAAAATCAGTTTTTATAACAGATATTTAAAGCCACTTTACATATAGCTTAGTTTGTCGATATCAGGCATAATGCCCTACAACGTAGCGGTGCCTCATGATTGGGAAGGCTTTACTATGCTTAGGTTTTCTAAGTGAAAAATAAACATTTCCAATCATGCGACACTTTAATCGCTATCCCATATTAAATTAGGGAATGGGACTCTTCACCGAGGTTGTAAAATGAGACAAACAATTTTAGCTGTATTGTCTTTATCTGCGATGGCTGCACTCTTGACTGGGTGTGGTGGTGATTTAGTACTTCTGAACTCCAAAGGTCCAGTTGCTGAAGGTCAATCAAACCTCATGTTGACTGCGATTTACTTAATGCTATTGGTGGTTATTCCATCAGCGATTATGGCATTATGGTTCGGATGGAAATATCGCGCGTCGAATAAAGATGCAGACTATAAACCGACATGGGCACACTCTACTGCAATTGAAATTGTAGTCTGGGGTGTTCCTGTTATTATTATTGGTATTTTAGCTTGGTTAACTTGGTGGGGTTCCCACAAGTATGACCCATACCGTCCGCTAGAATCAGATAAAGCACCTTTAAATGTTCAGGTTATTGCTGAACAGTTTAAATGGATTTTTATCTATCCAGAACAAAACATTGCGACTGTTAACGAAATTCGTTTCCCAGAAAAAACTCCGGTTAGCCTGCGTTTAACTTCTAACTTCACAATGAACTCGTTCTTCATCCCTGCATTGTCTGGTCAGATTTATGCTATGGCGGGTATGCAAACTCACCTGAACTTCTTGGCAAATGAAACCAGTCCTGCTGAAGGCTTCCGCGGTTTCTCTTCTAACTATTCAGGTTATGGTTTCTCGCAAATGCGTTTCCGTGCACACTCTGTGACTGATGCTCAGTTTGCTGAATGGGTTGCTGCAGTTAAAGCGGGTAATGGTAATACCATTAATCCTCAAGCTGTTCAAAAAACAGTTTTAGATCAAGCTGAATTTGCAACCTTACGTGACGGTAACCGCTCTAAGCACCAAATCGAAGCAATCGTTGCGAAAGCGCAAACTCCTGAAGAGAAGGCTGCTGCTGAAGCGTTGAAGCCTTATCCGACTAAGCCACACCCAGTGACTTATTATTCTTCAGTAGAACCTAAACTGTTCGAATCTGTGATTAACAAATACATGAGTAATTACCACGGTGCTGATCACTCAGCCGCTGCTGGTCATGAAGCTGCTGCTTCTGAAGCTCATGCAAATGTTGAACATGCGACTGCTTCTGTAGAGGAATAAGACATGAGCTTCTTAGGTAAGTTAGGTCCGGATGCAATCCCTCACGATCCAATCGTGCTGGTGACAGTTGCCATGATGGTCCTAGGCGGTCTTGCACTGTTTGCAGGTATCACCTATTTCAAAAAATGGGGCTATTTGTGGAACGAATGGTTCACATCTGTAGACCATAAAAAAATTGGTATCATGTATATCATCGTGTCGATTGTCATGCTGCTGCGTGGTTTTGCCGATGCGATCATGATGCGTCTTCAACAGTTCCTTGCAAAAGGTGGTGGTGAAGGTTACTTGCACCCAGAACATTACGATCAGATCTTTACTGCGCATGGCGTAATCATGATCTTCTTCGTAGCGATGGGTCTTGTGGTTGGTTTGATGAACATTTCTGTACCACTTCAAATTGGTGCACGTGATGTTGCCTTCCCGCTATTAAACTCTTTAAGCTTCTGGCTATTCGCTGGCGCTGCCGGTCTGGTAATGGCTTCTCTTGCTTTAGGTGAATTCGCTGCAACAGGTTGGATGGCTTATCCTCCTCTATCAGGTATCGAATATTCTCCTGGCGTAGGTGTAGACTACTACATTTGGGCACTGCAGATTTCAGGCTTGGGTACACTTTTAACTGGTGTTAACTTCTTCGTTACCATCATTAAAATGCGCGCGCCTGGCATGACCCTTATGGATATGCCTATTTTTACCTGGACATCTTTAGTTACTGTTGTACTTATCATTGCGACATTCCCAGTATTAACTGCGACTATTGCAATGTTGTCACTTGACCGTTACTTTGACTTCCACTTCTTTACAAATGACTTGGGTGGTAGCCCAATGTTATATGTAAACTTGATCTGGACTTGGGGTCACCCGGAAGTATATATCTTGGTATTACCAGCTTTTGGTATTTACTCAGAAGTTACTGCCGTGTTCTGCCGTAAAGCATTGTTCGGTTACAAATCAATGGTGTACGCAACTATAGCAATCGGTGTGTTATCACTTATTGTTTGGGTTCACCACTTCTTTACTATGGGTGCAGGTGCCAACGTTAACGCGTTCTTTGGTATCATGACCATGATTATTGCGATCCCGACTGGTGTAAAAATCTTCTCTTGGTTATTCACCATGTACAAGGGCCGCATTACCTATACAACACCAATGCTTTGGACACTTGGCTTCCTTGTGACTTTCGGTATCGGTGGTTTAACAGGCGTATTAATGGCAGTTCCACCAGCGGACTTCCTGGTACACAACTCTTTATTCCTGATCGCTCACTTCCATAACGTAATTATTGGTGGTGTAGTGTTTGCGATGTTCGCAGGTATCATCTTCTACTGGCCAAAAATGTTTGGCTGGCAGTTAAATGAAGCTTGGGGTAAAGCAGCATTCTGGTTCTGGTTCATCGGTTTCTATTTTGCGTTCATGCCACTTTATATCCTTGGTTTCATGGGTATGACTCGTCGTTTGAATACATTTGACAACCCTGAATGGGATCCATATGTAAACATTGCTTTGGTTGGTGCAGTTCTTATTGCACTGGGTATTGCATGTTTCGTTATGCAAATCGTGGTGGGTTTCTTGCAACGCGAGAAAAACATGGACGTTACTGGCGACATTTGGGATGGCCGTACGCTTGAATGGTCTACTTCTTCTCCAGCCCCGTTCTATAACTTTGCCTATCTTCCAAAGATCAACGGTATTGATACTTTCTGGACTGACAAAGAAAACGGTATTGCATACACTAAACCAACCAAGTATGAAGACATTCATATGCCAACCAACCGTGCGGCTGGTTTTGTTATCGCGATGTTCATTACTGTTATGGGCTTTGCTTTAATCTGGCACATCTGGTGGTTAGTAGCGATTACATTCGTTTCTGCGATCATTAGCTTCATCGTGTCTTCTTTCACCAAGAAAGTGGATTACTATGTTCCAGCTGCTGAAGTTGAACGCATCGAAAACGAACGTTATGCACAACTTGAAAAACACTTGAAGAAGGACTAAGACTATGGCTGAAGTACTTCATCACGATAACCACGGACACGATGAACATCATCATCATGATGATACTGACATCACGGTCTTTGGTTTCTGGTCTTACTTGATGAGTGACTTGATCCTATTCGGTACACTCTTCATCGCGTTTGCTGTATTAAGCAGTCACGTTCCAGTTGGTACTCCAAGTGCACGAGATCTTTTTGGTGAATCTCTCAGTTTTGTATTAACTGAAACTTTCGCCCTCTTGATTTCGTCTGTAACGTTCGGCTTTGCTGTTCTTGCTGCCTACAAGAAAGACGTATCTAAAGTTTTGACTTGGCTTGCAATTACTTGGGTATTTGGTGCTTCGTTCATCGGCATGGAATTATATGAGTTCAATCATTTAGTTCATGCAGGTCATGGCCCTAGCACAAGTGCATTCTTATCTTCGTTCTTTACGCTAGTAGGTACACACGGTATTCACGTAACTTCCGGCTTGGTATGGATGATCGTGTTAATGGTTCAAATCAAGAAATATGGTTTGACTCTTCCAAACACGCGTCGTCTTGCATGCTTAAGCTTGTTCTGGCACTTCCTTGACATCGTTTGGATCTGTGTATTCAGCGTAGTTTATTTGATGGGAGTTCTCTAATGAGTCACGATCACAATTCAGCTGGTGCAGCACACGGTAACGTTAAACAATATACAGTTGGCTTTATCCTATCTATCATCCTAACCATCATTCCTTTCGGAATGGTGATGGCTGGTGGTTTTGGCCGCGGTATCTTGATTACCGTGATTGCAATTACTGCAGTTGCTCAGATTCTTGTACAGTTAATTTATTTCCTGCACATGAACTCTTCTTCAGAGCAACGCTGGAACGTTATTGCATTCGTTTATACGATTCTGACCATTGCCATCCTTTTGGTTGGTTCTGTATGGATCATGAACTACCTTCACTACAACATGATGATCTAAACTGGTTGTCATGCTGAAAAAGTATTTATTCCTGACTAAACCAGGAATTCTCTTTGGTAACTTCGTTACCACTTTGGGTGGCTACTTTGTAGCTGCCCAAGGTTCTGTAGATTTCCTTCTTCTTCTCATTACCCTTCTCGGTACCACTCTAGTTGTAGCATCAGGTTGTGTAGTCAATAACATCATTGACCAAGACATCGACCAAAAGATGCAACGTACGCAAAATCGTGCGATGGTTAAAAAATCAGTTTCCGTTCCTGTTGCTTTGGTTTATTCCCTGGTACTTGGATTCGCTGGTTTTAGCATTTTGTGGTTTTGGGTCAATCAGTACGCTTTTTTATTTGCTGTTATTGGTTTTGTTGTATATGTTGGTTTTTACAGCTTATGGACAAAACGGACAACAATCCATCAAACCATTGTCGGCAGTATTTCTGGTGCGGCTCCACCTGTAATTGGTTATACCGCTGTTGCAAATCAGTTTGACATGGGTGCTTTACTTATTTTTCTTGGGTATGCACTTTGGCAAATGCCTCATTCCTGGGGAATTGCAGTTTACCGCTTTGAAGATTACAAAAATGCAGGGATTCCAATTTTACCTGTAGCGCGTTCAATTCATCGTACCAAGATCGAGTCTCTTATTTACGTTGTATTGTTCTGTATCACCATGAATGGATTATTTGTTTATGGTTATACAAATTGGATTTATGTGGTTGTACTGAACCTTTTGTGTCTGTACTGGGTGTATTTGAGTATTCAGGGCTTTAAAGCTGAAAATGATCAGTTATGGGCAAAGCAATATTTTATGTTCTCTGTCAAATTAATCACGGTCATCAGCCTGTTGTTTAGTTTCACTTCAACAGCCCCACAATTACCCATCATATTTTTTTAAAAGATAGAGTCCTGCTCTATCTTTTAATTAGATATGTCATACACTTTACCCCCTTCTCGTTATACTTTGCTTGCCCTTCTTATTTTCATTCACACACTTTTAGTAAGTAAATTCCTTTTATTCTTCATTTCATGTTCAGCAAGATTTAGCGCAGTACTATTTTCAGTATTTTTGCTTTTTGCTCTTCCCAAACCTTGTATTTAACATGCAAAGGCTCTAAAATTCACGCTTCGCAATTTATGCGACACAACTTTGGTTGTGACTCCTTGCCTCTGCTTGTATTTGCAGAGGCTGTATAAACCGTAAGGAGCTGACAATGCGTCACTACGAAATCGTACTTTTGGTACATCCAGACCAAAGCGATCAAGTTGTGGGTATGGTAGAACGTTACCTAACTCACATCAAAGAAGCTGAAGGTCAAATTCACCGTTTAGAAGATTGGGGCCGTCGTCAATTGGCTTACCCAATTAACAAAATTCACAAAGCTCACTACATTTTAATGAACGTTGAATGTGGTCAAGCTACGCTTAATGAATTAGAAGAATTGTTCCGTTATAACGATGCAATCCTTCGTAATGTTATTATTCGTCGTGAACACGCTATCACTGAAGAGTCTTTACTTGCTAAGAGTGCTGAAGAAAAACGTGCGCGTAAAGCTCAACGTGAAGAAGCACAACAAGCTCAAGACTCTGCTGAAGCATAAGGAGAACATTACATGGCACGTTTTTACCGTCGTCGCAAGTTCTGCCGCTTTACAGCTGAGAACGTTACGTACATCGACTACAAAGATATCGATACTTTGAAACAGTACATCACTGAAAACGGCAAGATTGTTCCTAGCCGCATTACAGGTACTAAAGCTCGTTACCAACGTCAATTGGCGCTTGCTATCAAACAAGCTCGCTACTTAGCGTTGATCCCTTACACTGACAATCATAAGTGAGGTTGAGCTGTGGATATTATCTTATTACAACGCATTAAAAACCTTGGTAAATTAGGCGATAAAGTATCAGTTAAAGCTGGTTACGGCCGTAACTTCCTTATCCCTCAAGGTAAAGCAGTTGCAGCGACTGAAGCTAACACTGCTGCTTTTGAAGCTCGTCGTGCTGAACTTGAGAAAGCTGAAGCTGACGTTTTAGCTGCTGCTCAAGCACGTGCTGACCAATTGAACGAAGTTAACATCGTAATCACTGCTAAAGCTGGTGACGAAGGTAAACTATTCGGTTCTATCGGTACTCGTGACATCGCTGACGCTTTAACTAATGCAGGTCTTGAAGTTGACCGTGCAGAAGTTCGTTTACCAAACGGTGCGCTTCGTCACACTGGTGAATTCAACATCGCAATCCAATTGCATCATGATGTTATTGCTGAAGTTCTCGTTACTATCGTATCTGAGTAATTTATTGCAAGAAAAAGAGCATGCTTTTGCATGCTCTTTTTTTATCTCTAAAAATAGTCAAAATAGTTGAATTAACCCTTATATAGACCTTGTTCACTTCATTTATTTTGAATGTTTTTAGATACTTAAATAAATGAAATTTTCGATTCGCATTTTTTTTAAGAGCGCGTATCATCTGTTTATACGAAGATAATACCTTTTTTATTCTTCGGCATTTTTTTCAAATTACTCATTTATTGCATTTAAAATTAGGGTTTTATATGTCACAGGCGAATGCCAGCGCTATGCTTAACTCAGTTAAAGTAGATAATAAAGCAAATGAGTCAGGCCAACTTAAAGAGTTTCGTACTCCTCCGCATAACTTGGCAATTGAACAAGCCGTTCTTGCCGCGCTGATGACGGTCGCCGAATCTTTTGAGCAAGTCGGTGATGTATTAAGTGAAAATGATTTCTATGCCACACGTCATAAATATATTTTCCGTGCCATTGAAAAATTAGCCCAGGAAAACTCGCCTTATGATGCCGTATTGGTCAATGACTGGCTGATCAAACAGAACCTGCTTGAAGCTGTGGGTGGCGAAGAATATTTAATGCAGTTAATGGCAGATTCTCCTTCCAGCTTTTATAACCTGGAAACTTATGCCAATAAAATTAAAGAATTTTCAACCTTACGCAGCATGATTAAAGTCAGCTCTGAAATTTTACAGAATGCTTATGACACCAAAGGTCGTAGCGTGAGTGAAATTCTGGATTTAGCTGAAACCAACATCTTCTCGATTGCTGAACAGCATAATAACAATGCCAAGGCCCAAGGCCCAAAACCAATTAATGCGGTAGTCGCCGATGTTTTTGACAAGTTGAATGAACTTTCCCAAATGGAAGGCAACATTACCGGTTTAACATCAGGTTTCGTGGAACTGGATAATAAAACTTCAGGTATGCAGGCTGGTGATTTGATTATTGTGGCTGCACGTCCATCTATGGGTAAAACCACTTTCGCCATGAACCTGGTGGAAAGTGTGCTGTTTAACTGTGACTTGCCTGCCCTGGTTTTCTCTATGGAGATGCCCGCAGATTCAATTGCCATGCGTCTGATTTCTGCTTACGGTAAAGTCCATCAGGGTCATCTGCGTGCCGGTAAACTGGATGGCGATGAATGGTCTAAAGTCACCGGTACCATTTTACAACTACAGGAAAAACATCTGTACATCGATGATTCTTCTGCCCTGCCTCCGACGGAATTACGTGCCCGTGCCCGTCGTATTGCCAAACAGCATGGCGGAAAAATTGGCTGCATCATGGTCGATTATCTTCAGCTCATGAAAGTACCTGGTATGGGTGACAACCGTGTCGGCGAGATTTCAGAAATTTCCCGCAGCTTAAAAGCTTTGGCTAAAGAGATGAACTGTCCTGTCATTGCACTTTCTCAGCTGAACCGCTCACTGGAAAACCGCCCAAATAAACGTCCTGTGATGTCCGACTTACGTGAATCTGGTGCGATTGAGCAGGATGCCGACTTGATCATGTTCATTTACCGTGACGAAGTGTATAACAAGGAATCCAAAGAAGCCGGTACTGCCGAGATTATTATCGGCAAGCAGCGTAACGGACCGATCGGTACGGTTCGTCTTGCTTTTGAAGGTCAATACACGCGCTTTAGCAATCTCTCACCTGAGTTCTACGCTCAATATAATGATGAAGAATAACAGATAAAAAACGAGGTGCTGACCTCGTTTTTTTAAATTTATTTTTCTTGTACCATTGCTTTAATTCATCACTGCTACGTATTACATAAATTTTTTCTGTTTAATATTTGGTGAAAAATACACTTTAACTTAGTGTTTATTTTCAGTCATAGGACTACAATATCCCTCTCCATTTTGCTTAAGTTCCTCATTTTAAAGACTGAGGAATAGCATATCTATAATATTCTTATGTAGAGCTTATAAGCGATTTGATATAACAAATTGCTGTAATTTTTTATTGTAATCCCAAGGAGTGACGAGGGTGCGCCAAGCAACAGTTTATATTGATAGAGAAGCCCTTCAATATAATTTAAACCGTGTCAAACAACTTGCACCGACTGCTCAAATTGTCAGTATGGTCAAAGCCAATGCTTATGGACATGGAGTCAAAGACTGTTTAGCAGCCTTGGGGGAAACGGATGCTTTTGGTGTCGCCTGCCTAGAAGAAGCTTTAGAAATTCGTGAACTTGGCTATAAGCAACCAATTACTCTCATTGAAGGCATTTTTTCTGAAGATGAAATGCAGGTGGTGATAGAGAACAATATTGAATGTGTAATCCATCACCATCAGCAACTTGATTGGTTACGAGCACATAAAAATGCTTATATGGGCAAAAATTTAAAAGTTTGGGTCAAGCTGAATAGCGGTATGAACCGTCTTGGTTTTAAAGTACCTGAGATTATTGAAGTAATTAATTCGCTTAAAGCTGAGGGTTTTACTTGTGTACTGGCCATGCACTTTGCCAATGCCGATGCCAACCATCCTTTAAATGAACAACAAAAAAATCAGTTCCTACAAGTGAAACAAGCTTGTGCGCCCGTGATGGGCTCTTGCTGTAATTCCGCTGCCATTTATAAATGGCCTGAACTGCATTTTGATTTTGTCCGTCCAGGAATCATGCTTTATGGTGCATCGCCATTTGCAGATCAATCCGTCCATGATTTAGGCCTTAAACCGGTCATGACTTTTACGGCTGAAATTATTGCCCTAAACCACATTCAGGCAGGTGAACATGTCGGTTATGGCTCCACCTTTACTGCTGACAAAGACATGGACCTCGCTATCGTTTCAATTGGTTATGGAGATGGCTACCCTCGTGCCTTCCCTAAACAGAACTATGTATCTATTAACGGTCAAGCGACCCGTGTGATTGGTCGCGTTGCCATGGACATGATTGCCATTGATGTGACCGGTATGGATGCTCCGCTTGGAACTGAAGTTGAACTCTGGGGTAAAAACCGTCTGGTTGATGATGTTGCCGAAGCCAATGGCACCATTGGTTATGAGCTACTCTGTCGTTTAAGTGCACGTCCTATAAGAAAATAATATTTTAAATCCCAATAAAAAACCCAAGCTTGTACTTGGGTTTTTTTTACAATCTCATAACTGCTTATTATTCTAGATAATCATCAGTCGGGATTGGCAATTCCTGTAAGCCACGGCGCAAAGTATCTGACCACTGTTTACTGAGTTTCCAGAAATAGGGATCTTCTTCATAAATTCGTTTGCCATTCGGAATATGTAAAGAATCTTTTCTATACACGACCGTATCAAGTGGCATCCCTACAGAAACATTGGAACGCAAGGTAGAATCAAAAGAGATTAAACAACAACGTACGGCTTCATCTAAGGGCATTTCATAAATTAAAGCCCGGTCGAGTATGGGCTTGCCATATTTACTTTCACCAATCTGAAAATACGGAGTATCTTCTGTGGCACAAATAAAATTGCCTTGCGGGTAAATATTATACAGTTGCATTTCTGACCCTTGAATCTGCCCGCCCAGCAAAATGCTGCAATAATAATTACTTTGTTCATGCGTGTGAGCATCTTCAACCACATCGGCAATCACTTTTTTCAAGGTGTGCCCCACCAGTTCCGCCATCTCAAACATAGTATTTACACTATATAAGTTCGGTTCCTGTTTAAGTTCCAGATGGTTGTTTAAGTGGCCAATCACTGCTTGAGTTGTGGCTAAATTCCCTGATGTCTGGATGGTTAAAAACCGTTCTCCTTCCACACCAAAGATATAGAGCTTGCGAAATACCGAGATGTGATCAACTCCGGCATTGGTACGGGTATCACTTACAAAAACCAGGCCGTCTTTTAACCGTAGCGCACAACAATAAGTCATTAGAAACTCCTTATGACTTTAAAATTTTCAGCAAGCGAGCACTTGAACAATAGAGCTCATGGATTCAATACCTCCACGCTCTCGTATACCTCGCACTGGCGCAACATCCCAGTAATCCCGACCTATGGCGACATATATATGTGCATTAGGCGTAAATAACTGGTTGCTGGTATCAAAACAATACCACGTATTTTCAAAAAAAACCTCTGCCCAAGCATGACTAGCAAGATGAGAGGTATAGGGTACAAATAAATAACCTGATACATAACGTGCCGGCAAGCCTAAATATTTACACATGGCAATAAAGACATGGCTGTGATCCTGACATACACCCTGTCGGCATTGAAAAGCCTCGATTGCAGAGGTATGAACCGAAGTTTGCTCAGGTGTATAGGGAATATAATTCAAGATGGCTTCAGACAGCACAATCAAGTTAGCCCGATTAATGCGAGGAACATAGCAATCTGCAAAACTTTTCATGTCGGCATTGCACAGCGTACTTGTGGTAGGCTGCAAAAATAATTGCGGATTGATGTGTGTATCAATTCCAAATTGCGTCGCAGGATTAATCTCGACAATGCCCTGTGCCATGATGGTCATCTGGCTGTAAGGCTGGCGCTGCGAACTGGTAATCCAGATATTATTAAAGGCATCGTTTTTTATTTCTTTTTGTCCGGGCACGCTGACATCCCAGCAATGTATCTGCTGATGGCCATTGCTGGTCGGTGTCATTTTAATATACTGAATACTGTTACAAGCCTGATCACTATATTGATAATGCGTTTGGTGATTGATCATCAACTTCATACATCCACCTCAAACAGCTGTTGAATATGATCACTAAAGTGATAGAAATTCATACTATCCGGGTTTAATTTAAGCTGCTGCCAGGCAGCATCCAGCTTATCCCAGCCAATCTGAGCCAGCAGATCAACAATTTTATCAATATTGTCTAAAGTTGTGTTTTGGTCCTGTTTTAGACGAATTTGTCTGTCCAATTGCTCAATATTCTGCCCCAAACTAAAAAACAGAAACACATCTGCCGATTCAGCCTCTATTACATCATGACAATCCGCTGCCACGTCACATATATAGCTCGCATTTGCATGAGCATTTTTAATTAGCTGATTCAGCTCTGCATAAGTCTTGGCTGAAAGTATGCCACGCAAGTCCTGTATATTGTCTTTGGCATATTGAAATTGTTGATGAAAAGACGATGGCTGTTCAGCATCCAGCAATAATGCATTGAGTGAACTCGCATCAAAAGCCGGCAAGCAAAAAGCATGGGCATATTGCAACGCCTCCTGATCTTCCACAAACGGGAACTGGATACAGGCATATTGAATCCGGGTTAAATAACGACCTAACCAAAAAATGTGCTGAGCATTACTATTTAATAAAATCATGATTTCCTTCCCATGGTTAAAGATCTATGAATGCAGATTATCGACAACCCAGGTGTCTTTAATGCCACCACCTTGTGAAGAATTCACCACTAGCGACCCTGCCTGCATGGCTACCCGTGTCAAGCCACCCGGTACAATCTCGGTTCGATATGGTGAGCTAAGGACGAATGGTCGCAAATCGATATGACGCTCTGCCACGCCAAAATCGGTTAAAGTCGGGCAAACTGATAAATCCAGTGTCGGCTGAGCAATATACAAATGCGGTGCCGCACTAATTTTGTCTCTAAAAGATTCAATCTGGCTGTTTGAGGCATGTGGGCCAATCAACATGCCATAACCACCTGAACCCTGTGCTTCTTTCACCACAAGTTGTTCCAGATTGGCTAAGACGTATTCCAGATCTTCACTTTCCCGACACAGATAAGTCGGTACATTTTTTAAGATGGCCTGCTCGCCAAGATAAAAATGGATCATTTTATCCACGTATGGATAGATCGATTTATCATCGGCCACTCCGGTACCCGGCGCGTTGGCAATCACCACATTGTGATTTAAATATGCTGACATTAAGCCAGGCACACCCAGGGTGCTATCCGGCAAAAAACATAAAGGATCGAGATATGCATCATCGACTCGCCGATAAATTACATCAACCCGCTGTCTGCCACGAATCGTTTTGACATAAACCTTATCGTTCTCTACAAAAAGGTCACGTGATGTCACTAAAGGCACATCCATTTCCCTTGCCAGGAAGGAATGTTCATAATATGCGCTGTTATAACGACCCGGAGTCAAGACCACAATAAAAGGCTTATCTACATAGGCATTTTCAACAAGGATCTCTTTGAGTAACTGAGGATATTGTTCAATACCCAAAACGTTATTTTGCTGGAACAGCTGTGGCATTATTTTTTGGCTAATTTTCCGGCTTTCCAGCATATAAGACACACCGGATGGCGTTCTTAAATTATCTTCCAGTACATAAAATTCACCATGACGGTCACGGATAATATCGATCCCACTGATTTGACTGTAAATTTTTCCTTTCAGGTCATGTGCATACATATGTGGCTGGTAGGCTTCATGAGCCAACACCTGCAACTCAGGCACAATATTAGCTTTTAAAATGTCCTGTTGATGATAAATATCGTGTAAAAATAAATTCAGCGCGCGCACTCTTTGTGCACAGCCAAGTGACACCTTGTTCCATTGTTTTTTCTCAATGACACGTGGAATCAGATCATAGGGAATGGTCCGTTCAATTCCTTCCGATTCCCCATAGACGGTAAAAGTAATACCATCATATAAAAAATGCTCCTTGGCGGTCTGGTTAAGCGACTTTAACTCTTCCAAGGTATGCTGTGATAACCAATGTTCTATCTTTTGGCAGGTTTCCCCGGACATGGCTCGATCATCAACCAGCTCATTAAAAAAATGTGATTTGAACTGTTGAAATAATGCATTTACCTTATTTTGTGGCTTTACTTGATTTACCGTAGTCACGCTACTATTAGTCCCGATATCACTGTGAGCAAAATTTTCTAATAAAGAAATTGAATTTGTATCTTGATTCTCTTTAAGCATACAAACCTCGTCATTGTTTTCTATTGTAATTAGACTCTAGCAAAAAACATGCCAATCATTCTTTAAGTTATTGAGCTATGATGATTTATGTATTCAACATCATTTTTTGCATAGATCTGGAGCAAAATATACAAAGTTACAGACACCCATGCTTGCGAAAATAATTCAGTTTTTTTATTGTGTTCATCATTTAATGGATATATAAACACTCTACTGGTTCTTTAATTTTAGTTATGTCTTCACAAGAAAAAGAAACATCAAATAGCCTGTATCGTCAGTGGCAAATTTTATCTCGTCTTTCTACCGGGAAATGGATGGGCACCCGTGAATTACAGGAAATTTTGCAGCGTGAAGGCATTGATATCAGCCTGCGTACCATTCAACGTGATTTAAATCAGATCTCGCTACGTTTTCCTATTGAAAGCAGTAAAACCGTGCCTCAAGGCTGGCGCTGGCGTTCAGATGCGCCTATTCAAAGTTTGCCGCATATGACCAGCTCGCAAGCGGTCACCTTTATGATGGTTGAAGAACATTTGAAACACCTGTTGCCACCTAGCCTGATTGAAGAGATGAATCCATGGTTTGATTTGGCGCGTCGCAGCTTGTCGACCCAAAACAATGTACGCCAATGGATTAACCGTGTGCGTATTGTCCCGGCGACTCAACCGCTGATTCCCCCTGTCGTCGACAAACTGGCACAACAGTCCATTTATGAAGGCTTGCTGCAAGACAAACAGCTGGAATGTGTTTACCAGGGACGCAGCCATTCTGGCGAAGAAAAAACCTATATTTTAAATCCCTTAGCGTTGGTACAAAAAGGTGCGATTATTTATTTGATTTGTACCCGCCATGATAAAACCGATATTCAGACCTTTGCCCTGCATCGTTTTAAATCGGCTGTGGTGCTAAATTCGCGCGCGATGCATCCGGTTAACTTTGATATTGATGCCTATATTGAATCCGGTGCCTTAGGCTTTAGGGTCGACTATAACAAACCGACCCAAAATGTGACATTAAAACTGACCATGACAGAAGAAGATGCACATTACTTTGATGAAAGCCAACTCAGCACGGACCAGGTGATTGAAAAATTAGAGAATGGTTTGGCCCAAGTCACTGCAACCGTGCCTTTCACTTCACAACTGGCATGGTGGTTAAGGAGTTTTGGCAACAAGATTCAGCACATTGAGCCGATTGATGTTTCAAATGCAGTTCGTCAAATCGCGGATGAATAAAAGCACTCAAATAAACAATAAAAAAGTCCCAATCTTTGGGACTATAGAATATTTCTGCTTGGATCTATTTTTAGTATTGTCTGGTAGGCCTCTAGAACATCCAGCTTTATTTTCTCACCCCGACACAAAGCTTGATGGTGACGGATTTTACACGTGGAGAAAAACATATTGTGCTCTAGCACGCCAGTTCTCCGCTGTTATAGCGAATGGATTTCATCGTCATATAAATTACCTCTGTGGCTTAGATAAAACCAATGTAATTCAAACTCTCCGCTTTGTGAAAGCATAAGATCAGCAGTGTTAATCTGATTATTGATTAAGTATTTATTCTGAATTTCTATTTCCCTGTGTTTATATACTCTTCTGTAGTGTTCAGTCCAACTTTCGTTCAATTCAAGAATACCTGTACTCAACATTAACAGCTGAGATTTACTCTTACCTCCTTTTAGCGGTTTTACAAATCAGAACTTGTACAGTGTATATAAAATAGGCAAATTCATGTTATGAACCATTTGATGGAAAACATGAAAATGCCAGTTCCAGCCCAAGCCGTCAGACATAGACTTTTAAATACTTTTTTCTCGCGATACTCGGTCTGGTTTAGCTGTATTTTTATTACCTTAACGATTAGCTGGTTTCGAATTATCTATGAGCCTCAATCTATTCATTATTTTCTTTCCGATCCCTTTCTGAATTCTTTATGGCTGATTACAGGAATCATGACCCTTGTTGGTGTATATGATATCTTGCAAAATCAGCATTCAATCCTGAAAAATTATCCCATCATTGGACATTTTCGCTTTATTTTTGAAGAGTTTCGTCCTGAAATCCGGCAATATTTTATTGAAGATGATCAGGATGCCCTGCCATTTTCACGGATGCAACGCAGTCTGGTTTATCAACGTGCCAAGAATAAAAATGCAGATAAACCGTTTGGTTCCTTGATTGATGTCTATCAGCAAGATTATCGCTTTATCACCCATTCCATTACACCATGCAAACCTGCCGATCCTGAAAGCTTCCGTATTCAAATCGGCAATCATCAATGTCGGCAGCCCTATAGTGCCTCCATTATGAATATCTCGGCCCTGAGTTTTGGCAGCCTGAGCGCCAATGCGATTCGGGCGTTGAATCTGGGGGCGAAAATGGGCAATTTTTACCATGATACGGGTGAAGGCAGTATTAGTCCTTATCATCTGGAGAATAGCGGAGATATTGTCTGGGAACTGGGCAGTGCCTACTTCGGCTGCCGCACTCTGGAGGGTCAGTTCGATCCGGAAAAATTTACCAAGCAAGCCCGATTACCGCAAATCAAGATGATAGAAATCAAGTTGTCTCAAGGGGCAAAACCGGGTCATGGCGGAATTTTACCCAAAAGCAAGATCTCAGCAGAAATTGCCGAAATTCGTGGCGTGAGCCGGGAACATGATTGCGTATCCCCAGCACAACATTCTACATTTAGCACTCCGATTGAAATGATGCATTTTATACAGCAACTGCGTGAACTGTCTGGCGATAAACCGGTGGGCTTTAAACTCTGTATTGGTCAGCCCTGGCAATTTATGAGTATTGTCAAAGCCATGCTTGAAACTCAAATTGTACCGGACTTTATTGTGGTAGATGGCTCTGAAGGTGGTAGTGGTGCCGCCCCGATTGAACTGATTGACCATGTAGGTACGCCTTTACGGGAAGGTTTACTGTTTGTCCATAACACCCTGGTCGGTGCAGGTTTAAGAGATCAAATCAAGATAGGAGCAAGCGGCAAAATTATCAGTGCATTTGACATTGCCAGCACCATGGCGATTGGAGCAGACTGGGTCAATTCAGCACGTGGCTTTATGTTTGCCGTAGGCTGTATTCAGGCGCAAAGTTGTCATACCAACCAATGCCCAGTTGGTGTTACCACCCAGGACCAGGAACGGCAAAAAGCCCTGCATGTTCCCAGCAAAGCAGTTCGTGTTTTGAATTTTCAAAAAAATACCCTGCGTGCCTTATCCGAAATGATTGCAGTCGCAGGCTTAAAACATCCAGCGGATATCAAGCCGCATCATTTAGCCCAGCGCATTAATGACCGGGAAATCAAGAACTATGCCCAGTTGCACTTCTGGTTAAAAGAAGGTGAATTACTCAACTGCAAAGCTGAGGATACTGAAAACTTCTATTATCGCATCTGGAATTTAGCCCATGCGGATAGATTTTAATCACGGCACAAATTCAGAGAGACTTATTTTAAATGCTAATCTAAGAATAATAAAGAAGAGGCCATGTGGCCTCTTTTAAGTATGAATGCAATAGAGAATATCAATAATAACCAGATGAGCTTTGAGCATGTAAAAAAGCTGGAATCAAACCGGTTAAGGCCGCACGAATATCAGCACGTTCATTAATCAACTGATGTGACCCTTCTTCGAGCATCAATAAGGTCTGTAAACGGAACTTGCGACGAATAAACTCAATATTATAGCACCAGTCGACCGTCTGGTCCTGTGCCCCCTGTGCCAGCCAGACGGGAATGCGGCAAGCAGGACGCGCTTCCATTTCCTGCATCCATTTCGACATGGCCAGAATCCAGTCCATTCCCATCATCCGGGGCTGTAACGGATCTTTTAAACGGACAAAGCGCAGAAATTCAGGATTATGATTATTGCGTCTAAAATGCCGTGGTACCTGACGCTTAATGCGCCGGATAATACCCAGACCAACAGAATTATGCCACCACGCCGACTTGGCTGGTCGAAGCAGCGGTGAAAGCAATAATACACGGTCCACATAGGGATTTTCCCGACGCTGGGCAAATTCCAGCAAATGATGCATCCAGATAGCACCACCAGTACTCTGACCGATTCCTAACCAGGGTTTCGGTAATTGCTCGGCATTTTTAATGTAGTGATAAACAGCATGTAATACCTGCTGGTAATGATCAAAATTTTTGATATTTGCCGGCGAACCATCACTGAGGCCATGACCGGGCAAATCATAGGTAATGACACTAAAACCCTGTTCCAGCAATTCACGAATAATCGGCTGGTAAATCCCGCTATGTTCCAGATAGCCGTGCAGTAAAAATACCGTGCCTCGTATTTTCGGCAAGGCAATTTTTTCCAGATTCGGTTGAAATACCTGTACATGCAATTTAAACAAAGGCATTTGTACATAACCTTGCCAGTGCTCACAGTCCAGCAAATGCAAACCATATAACTTGCGATAGGCCTGAATTTCGACTGAAGGGTAATAAGGCTGGTTCAGATTCAATGCTTCAAGTAATTGAGGTGTGGTTTCACGACTTGGAACGGGTAAATCCAGCTGTTTTAGAATAGCAGGATTTAAAAATGGAATATCAGGCATTAAGGTACCTCTCGGCAATCACTGGAACCAAACCAGATATCACGAATAGTGGCTAACATTTCATAATTGGCACGGCGACTATGATCATAATTCTGTTCACTTGGACGCCAGTGGGTCAATTGAGTAGGCATGGGTGCTTCTACGGGTACAGTTTCAATACCGTTTAAAGCAAATAAACGACGGGTACGCGGCATATGATAACGGTCGGTAATCAGAATCACCCGTGGCGCTCCGCCTTTTTTTTGCAATAGCAATGAGCTGAAACGCGAATTTTCACAGGTATTCATGCTGCGGTCTTCCAGCAGTTTCGCATCGACATTATATGCTTTTAACCAGCGCTGCATATACGGTGCTTCAACACCACTCAGCACAATCGGTAAATGGTACTGTTGTTCTATTTCTAAGGTTTTTTCCAGGCGCAGACGGGTATATTTGTTTACCACAATATCCTTGCTATTTTTATCCAGTGTCAGTCCACCACCCAATACCACAATCGCATAAGGTTTAGAACTTTGTGGCTGTGATTGTTCATTTTGCTCATGAATCAGGGCAATATCCTGATAAATGCTTTCGTCTACCGGTTCTTCAGCGACCTTTTCCGGTTCTATTTCATGCGTCCGCAGAAAATCCAGATATTTTTCCATTAAGGCTTTATTTTCAGTACTGTTCAAATCCAGCAAGTCTTTAACGGTTTGAGTTGGATCTTCTGCTTCAGAGGCAGCTTCGACCGGATTTGCCAGCAGCGGAATTTTCGGTTTGTCCTGTTGTTCTTTTTCCTGGAGTTGTGCATCTTCAATCGTTTGTTGCAAGGCTTTATAACGCGCTTGAATCAATACCAGATCCTGTGAATTATGGCTTTGTATCGCCTCTTCCATCAATTTCAGATAGGCCTGACGGGCGATCCAGACTTTAGAACCTGGTTCCAGATCTTCATGTTCACTTAAAGCTGCCATTTGCTGGCTTTTTGCCGCGACCTGATTCACTTCTACCGGCACAAAACTGTTTAGTGCACTCACCACCCAACCAGAATAAAAGGGGGAATAAAGCAAAACCATGAAACAGCCGAACAGTACAAATAGCACTGAAGCAATTTGTACCAGTCGAACCATCCAATGTGATTTCGCCATTGTCTTTTATTCCATATGTGAACGAATTAAACCGGTTTCATCAAAAAGTACCGGTTCAGGTTCTAACAAAATATTAAATTTTTGCTGCACATCATGTTGTACAGCATGATAGGTGGCTTGAACATCTGCCAGATTGGCCTGATCATAATTGACCAGCACCAAAGCTTGCTTATGGAACATGCCCACCACCCCCAGTTTTTTACCCTTCCAGCCGGATTGATCGATCAGCCAGCCTGCTGCAATTTTAACCCTACCTTTGGCCTGAGGATAATGGGGAAAATTCGGAAATGTCTGTGCCAAATGGTCAAAAAGCTGTTCTGAAATAATCGGATTTTTGAAAAAACTTCCCACATTCGGATATTCTTTTGGATTTGGTAATTTACTTTGACGAATCTGAATGACTTGTTTTTGCAGGTTTTCAGCCGTCTGTTCTTCACCTACTGCCTGCTTGAGATCACCATAATTCAACATTAAATGGGCTTGCTTAAGCAACTTAAAAGTCACATGAGTAATCACAAAACGGTTCGGGTCATCTTTAAAAATACTGTGCCGATAGGAAAAATCACAATCTTGAGCCAGAATGGTGCTGAATTGTTCCAGCTGACGGTCATAAACTTGAACCGACTCGATGAACTCGCCCGCTTCTACTCCATAGGCACCAATATTCTGTACTGGAGATGCACCGACCAAACCTGGAATAAGTGCCAGATTCTGCAGGCCATATAAATGATTTTCTGTAGTCCAGAGTACGAAATCATGCCAGACCTGACCAGCACCCACACAAATGGTTTTGCTGTAATCATCTTCAGCCACATATTCAATGCCCCGAATATCCATATGAATCACCAGCGCATGGATTTTTTCCGGCAAGAGCATGTTGCTGCCACCAGACAGAATCAAAACATTTAACTGCTGTTGCTTGGCATAATGTAAGGCATCCACCAATTCAGCTGTGGACTGAACTTTGCAGTAATGCGATGCGGTTGCATCAAGACTTAAGGTATTAAAAGGCTTAAGTTGAATTTGAGTTTGAATATTCATGTGCTTAAACCTTTATTTAACATCGATCTGTTGTTTGAACTGTTGTTTAAAAATGCTGACCCAAGCCAAGCTGCTCGATTCACACTGATCGAGTACACGCTCAAACCCATTTGCTCCGCCATAATAAGGATCTGGCAAAGCCTGTTTGGGATAAGTTTGATCGTATTCACTCATCAATGCAATTTTTGCCCGAATCTGGTGGGCCGCATATGCGGTTTGAGCCTGTTTTAAAAGCATTTGAATATTGAATAAATTTTCATGATCCATCGCCAGAATAAGATCAAATTCAAGAAAATCTTGCGCTTTTAACTGGCGCGCCCGTAACGATGATAAATCATAGCCCCGTTTTAAGGCATGTTTCTGGCTACGCTCATCTGGTGCTTTTCCGGGATGGTAATTACTGGTTCCTGCAGAGTCGATCATAATATTCAGTTGCTGTTTATCACAAAAATGTCTAAGAACAACTTCTGCCGTAGGAGAGCGACAAATATTTCCTAAACATACACATAACACCTTATAGGGCGTTTTGGATGACATAACAACCTCAATTACTGCTTTATTTTCAGGTGTCTTATGTTAAGTTATTTACAGGATGAATCCTATAGAACACTAAAACAATAATCTTGAATTTGATATCAAAAAGGAAGCAATAGATGAGCCATTTTCAATTTCAAACCGTCTCGAATATTATTTCAGGACTGGGCTCGATCTATGAGTTAAAGCCATTATTACAACAACAGACGTATAAAAAACTGCTGCTGATCACCGATTCAGGCATCATTCAGCAGCAACTGCATATGCCGATTATTGAAATCTTAGAAACCATTCGACTGCCCTATGCAATTTATTCAAACGTTCAGGCTGATCCTCCTGAACATATTGTATTGGACGCCGTAAACTTCGCCAAAAATGAAAAAGCAGACATCATCTTGGGTTTTGGTGGTGGCAGTTCACTGGATGTTGCCAAAGTGATTGCGGTTCTGGCTCATCCGCAGCAACAACAAAATTTGCAGGATTTATATGGCGTAAATAATGCCAAACAACCGCGATTGCCGCTGTTTTTAGTTCCTACAACGGCCGGTACAGGTTCCGAAGTGACGCCGATCTCGATTATCACCACCGGTGAAACCACCAAAACCGGCATCGTTGCTCCAGTTTTATTTGCCGATGTCGCCATTTTAGATGCGACTTTTACCCAAAACTTACCTGCACATATTACCGCGGCAACCGGTATTGATGCGATGGTGCATGCAATTGAAGCCTATACCTCAAAAATCAAAAAGAATCCCTATGCCGACATGTTAGCTAAACAGGCTTTAAGATTACTCAATAAAAATCTAAGTTTAGTCTTAGCAGATGGGCAGAATTTAGAAGCACGTCAAAATATGCTAGTTGGATCAATGCTCGCCGGACAGGCCTTTGCCAATGCTCCTGTGGCAGCAATCCATGCACTTGCCTATCCCTTAGGCGGACATTTTCATATTTCACATGGCCATAGCAATGCTCTGGTTTTGACCGAAGTATTAAAATTCAATACACCGAATGCCAAACAATACTATGCCGAGCTGATGTGCTGGTTGGACCCGAAAAGTACTGGCAGTACAGATGGTTTATGTGATTTATTTATTGATCATATGCAAAATCACTTAGACCAAAGTGGCCTGATTTTAAGACTGAAAGATTTAAATGTTCCTGAAAATATGCTGGATCAATTGGCAAGTGATGCGATGCTGCAAACCCGGCTGTTGCAAAATAACCCGCGTGACCTGATTCAACAGGATGCACGGGAAATTTACCAAGCTATTTATGCATAAATTTCTATTTATATTTGTGATAAAAACAAGATTTAAGTGATATCAAAATAACCAAATAATAATTTATTATAAGTCATCCCATTTTATTGGGATGACTTATTTTTTCACTTGTATTTTTATGGACTTCACAGTAAAAACAAATGAAATCATCAAAACAACTATGCCAATGAAACAAATACCCAAACATCGTACCGATTTTTCATATTTTTTACCTATTCAAACCCGCTGGTCGGATAATGATATTTATGGACACGTCAACAATGTGACTTATTACAGTTATTTTGATACAGCTGCCAATGCCTTGCTGATTGAAAAGGCAGACTTTGATATTCGCTATTCGCCAGTCATTGGCTTGGTGGTCGATTCGGCATGTAGCTTTCTCCAGGAACTGTCTTATCCTGAAATCATTGAGGTTGGCGTAGCTATTTCGAAACTGGGAAATTCATCCGTACAATATGATTTAGCGATTTTTAAACAGGGTCATGAGGTGGCTTCTGCACAGGGTCATTTCGTGCATGTATTTGTAGACCGCAAGACACGAAAAAGCACCCCGATTCCAATTAAAATACGGGATGCTTTATATCCATATAATGTGAATGAATAAGTTTATTTGAGCTGGATATTCTGTATTTCACCCTCAAAGTTTTGCAGAAGCTCTTTGACCGCTGGTTCTGCATGCAGTAGCTCTGCCGCACGTGCATAGGCTTTTTCTTTACGCTCACTTTGCATGCTATACGGCGTTGTGGTTTCTACATCTGCATAATGAACCTGGAAATGGGTGCTCGACCATTCCGTTTTTAAGGCCTGCTCCAGGGCATGCTGCAACTGAGTCAACAAAGCTTCATATTGTTTTGGAATGTGGAAAGTCGATTCACCATTGATTTGACCAGTCATCACGCCATGTTGAGCCAACTCTTGAACTGCAGGCGATAATTCACTGTTGCGGAACCAGTACTCCCATTTATCCACCGTCCACTCGCCTTCAAGAACTTGAGGCTTTAGTTTTAAAATATCTTGTGGCATCAGTTTTGATGAAATATCGGTCAGATTGCCTTGTACATCTTGATGTGCCGGAACAGCCGGTTCAGCTGCCAAATCAAATAAGGAATCTTGTGCTGTTTCTTCTATTATAGGTTGCTGAATTTGCACCTGAACTTCCGCTGGAGCTTTGACAGGCGTTGAGTCATTGGCTGCTAAAGGTACTAAGGGTACTATTTCATCAAACAGAAAATCATCGCTGCTGCTTTCATCAGCTTTAGTACTTATTCCTTCAGGCTCATCATCAAAGCCAAATAATGCATCGTCACTGGATAGATCGAAGATAATTTTTTCTGACTGTGCTTGATCCGGATTTAATGGTGAATCTGGTGATTTAGATAGCGCTTCAGCTTCTACTGTTTCGAGTTCCAGGAAATCATCCGAACTTGGTTCATCTACAGAAACAGATTGAGCTGTAACTTCATTAAATGGGTCATCATCATACTGAGCATCATCAAAATTATCATATACCGGTGCTGATTCAATAGATACGGTCGGCTCTACCGCTACTTGTTGTGATGCTTCCTGCTGGCTCTCGGGTTGAACCGTCTGTGGTACGAGGAGCTGAACATTTTGTGTAGCAACTTGTACTTGTGATACAGGAATTTCATTGGGCTGTAATGGACGGAACGCCAACAAACGTAGCACGCACATCTCAAAGCCCTGCTCTTGTGTCACGGCAAGTTGCAGGTCGGCCCGGCCTTTGCAGGCCACCTGATAATACAATTGTAAATCTTGTGCTGAAATGAGTTGAGACAACTGCATAATCTTTTGGTTGATTTCAGCACTATATTTCAAGCTCAGCTCAGGCAGATATTGCAACAAAGCCAGCTCATGCAAGGTCGAAATCAGCTGATCTAAAACCAGTGACACATCCAAAGCCTGTTGCCTAAATTGCATCAGCAATTCACTGACACGGGCTTTCTGGTTCTGATGAATGGCCAAGATCAAATCATAAATAATGGTGCGGTCAATCAGACCCAGCATGTCTTTGACATCTTGATGCTGGATTGCGCCCTGACCATAGGCAATGGCCTGATCGGTTAAAGATAAGGCATCACGTAATGAACCCTGGGCAGATTCAGCAATTTGCCAGATGGCATCCTGTTCGGCTTTTATTTCTTCTTTGTTTAAGATACTGGTGAGATGTTCGGTAATTTCATCGACTGCTAGTGGACGCAAAGTAAATTGCAAGCAACGGGAAATAACGGTAATCGGTAATTTTTGTGGATCAGTCGTGGCAAAAAGGAATTTTACATGTTCTGGCGGTTCTTCAAGTGTTTTGAGCAGCGCATTAAAGGAATGCGTTGAGAGCATATGCACTTCATCGATCAAGTAAACCTTAAAACGACCTTGCGTAGGCGCATAGGGAACGTTATCTAACAATTCACGTGTATCTTCAACTTTGGTACGTGATGCCGCATCAATTTCAATTAAATCGATAAAACGGCCTTCATTCACCGCTTTACAGGTTGCACACACTTCACAAGGCGTTGAGGTCACGCCAGTTTCGCAGTTCAGACATTTCGCCAAAATACGGGCAATGGTGGTTTTACCTACTCCGCGCGTCCCAGTAAACAAATATGCATGATGCAACCGACCACGTTCCAAGGCACTCGTCAGTGCGCGCGACACATGGTTTTGCCCCACCAATTCATTAAAATTACGTGGACGGTATTTTCGTGCAAGTACTTGATACATGTATGCTCCTTTTTACAGGTCTAAGCATACTGTTTTTTTATAAAATAGTGAAATAAATGGCGGAGGTATGAACAATAAAAATCTTGTATTCTGCCGAAACAAAGACGAAATTTTTATTTATACATTCAATAAAATTAGCTCAGTTTTCCCAAAAGAAAATCACTTTGCATCTGGTAGCTTTTACCGCTTTGATCTTCACGAATTTCAAGAACTTTTTCATCTAAATTCACATAGAGTAAATTACGCGTTGCCACATTGATCAGCTCAATTCTTTGCTTTGATTCATCTGTAAAACACAGCTTACCTTTCAAGGTTTCGACTTCACTATGACCACTTAAACTTTCACGGGTTAAGGTATAGGTTTGATCTTCATACAATGCCAAAGTCACAGCCATACCTGGACAATCTTCGCAACGGGATAAACAGCTCATGCACGGTGTTGTACCCTCATATTCTCCTGCCCACGCTGCCAGTTGCTTTTGTGATTCTATAGATGCCTTACCTTGCGTATTCAATTGGTTGGCATCATGACATCCCAATAATGCAGTACTTGCCAGCAAAGGAATTAACACGACATTTTTCATGAAATATCAACAGCAGCTAGAATCTCAGGCAAAGTAGCATATTTTTCCGTTATTTTCCTCAGCAACATGTTGCAAATTAAAACCAACCCTTACGACCTGCCAAGATCCGATCCGCGCAGCGTAGTGTTTCCTGGGTCAAGCCCCACAGCCGGTAATCGCCTGTGATGGAAGCCGTGGAAAAATTATGGGTATAGGCAAAACTTAAACCACGCTCCGGGTCACACCATGCACCAGAGCCATTAAAGCCCATATGCCCAAACCCTGATGATGATTTGCCTAAAGTTAAAATCCGGTGATAACCCAACCGCCAATGCATAGGTAACGGCATAATCCGGTCACGTCGGGTGTACTGAATTTGGCTTAACTGCTTAAAGATTTCAGTGCCTATCAACTGCTGCCCTTGCCACTCCCCACCATTGGCAAGCATGGCATAAATTCGAGCCAGGCTATTGGCACTAAACACACCTGTTGCCGCAGGAATTATAGCTTGTAAACCTTGATCACTAAAAAAGCTGAAATTTTTCATTCCTTTTGGAATCATCGCATCCTGAAAGTCTTGAGGTTTTTGGCCAGATAACTCCAATAATTTATCGAATGGAGATGCTTTGCGTGTCTGTGCAGATTTTACTTTAGGTTTGGAATTTTGAAGCTTATCTTTTGAAACTTTTTGTTGAGGAATAATCCGGGCAACTTCAGCCAGTTTTTCCTTAGGTACACCAAAATAAGCAGCATCTAATTGCAATGGTTCAACCAGATATTGTTGCATCAGTTCTGCCAGTGTTTTACCTGTGGCTTTTTCCAATAACCCGCCCACTTGCCAGCCAAAGGTTAAGGGCTGATATGCTGCATCTGTCGCCACTGCAAAACGTGGTTTAGCCTGTGCCATAACAGCAAGCATATGCTGCCAATCCGCCATTTCCGAGGCATCAGCAACAAGATTACGGATATCATATAAACCGCTTTGATGACTCAGCATATGCCTTAAGGTAATTTGATCTTTACCCTGTTGGGCAAATTCAGGCCAGCAAGTTGCTACTGGAATATCATAATCAACAAAACCGTCACTGACTAAAATATGCGCTAAGGTAGATAAAACCCCTTTCCCGGTGGAATAGCAGAGCGACAAGGTATTTGCTTGCCAGCTTTCAGTTTCAGACTTTTTCCCGGTCCAGATATCAACGACTTTTTGACCCTGAAAATAAATCACCAGAGCAGCGCCACCTAACTCTGTCCGTGCATCCTGCATCCGGCTGAACTGTCTGGCAAGGTCGATAAACCGTTCATCGACGTGACCTTGATAATTTGCAGTATTGGCAAAAAGATAATCTTTTAGTTGCTGCATCCTTCCATCCCTAGAAATCTGTTTTCCATGAGCTTAAAACAAAAAAGCCTAAATCGACAGTGACTTAGGCCTTTTTGTTTTAAAGTGCTTTGACACTTCCCGTGACATGCGGCTTTTTGTTTTTACTGCTTCGAATGACAAACTCGGTATCTTTTCCTTCCTGAGCAGTTAAAAATTCAACTTTCGAAGGGAGATACATCGGGAGTTTAAACCATACATCAGCTTCATAAGCATCTGGTAAAGTTAAGCTGGCAAGAGCTCTCGCCTTACTCCACATACCATGGGCAATTGCCTGTTTAAAACCGAATGCTTTTGCCGTGATCGCATGGATATGAATCAGGTTAAAGTCACCAGACGTTAAAGCATAACGACGACCGGTATTTTCAGATATATTCCATTCGGCATTGAGTTCATAGGCTGGCGTTTTATTGTCGACCAGTTTAGGCGCAGCTTTAACACTGGTTTTTTGACGGGCTAAATAGGTAGTTACCCCTTCCATCACCACTTCATTGCCGACTTTCGCCGTGGTCATAAAGTCAAACTGCACGCCCTTATCATGCGGTTGTACATCACCAAACTTGCAGGACAATGTTAATGCTTCATTAGTACCCACTTTGCGGTTTTGTTTAATCTGGTTGCGAATATGTACTAGACCTAAAATTGCAAATGGGAAGGCTTCCGTCGTCATCATATGCATTTGCAGGCTTTGCGATAGCACCGCTAAATAAATTGCAGGAATATAACCATTATTTTTGAAGCCGCACACTTCATTATAGGCTTTAAGATGCTTTTGATCGACCTTGAATGAATCCACCACATATTCAACTTGCGGCAGCACTTGTTCACCTTTAGGCTTTTTAAAAATCAAGCCTTGAATCACTTTCGGATAGGCTAAATAAGGTTTTGGAAGTTGACTAAAATGGCGAGTATTCATACTGAACCTTTGAGAAGTTTTTCTAATTTATTTAATGGAGTTCTCTCTCCCTCTGGGAGAGAGCTAGAGAGAGGGTTAATAATATATCCCCTTATCTCCCTCTCCTAAATCCTCTCCCCAAGGGAGAGGACTTTAATGTGTTAAGCCCCTAACAAGCTTTGACCACACACACGAACCACGTTACCATTTAAACCTGTAGACGCTGAAGATGCAAATAATGCAATTGTTTCAGCAACATCAACCGGTAGACCGCCTTGACTCATTGAGTTCATACGGCGACCTGCTTCACGAATCGCAAATGGAATTGCCGCTGTCATTTGCGTTTCAATGAAGCCGGGTGCTACGGCATTAATGGTTACGCCATTTTTCAAAATAGGTGCCGTAAATTTCACCACACCAATCACGCCCGCTTTAGAAGCAGCATAGTTTGTTTGCCCTAAATTACCCGCAATACCTGAAATTGACGATACGCAAACAATACGACCGTTGCTGTTCAACCCTGCATTTTCAATAAGGTAATCATTGACACGCTCAATTGCAGACAAGTTAATGTTGATCACCAAATCCCAAAGCTCTGGTTTCATATTGGCCAAAGTTTTGTCACGGGTAATTCCGGCGTTGTGCACGATAATATCCAGACCGCCCTTCGCCGCTGCTGCAGCCTTAATTTTTTCACCGGCATCCGCAGCCGTGATGTCAATTGCTAAAGTTGAACCGCCAATGGCACCCGCAACACGATCCAGATCAACTTGTTGTTGAGGGACATCCAGGCAAATGACATGTGCACCATCACGTGAAAGTACATGGGCAATTGCTTCACCAATCCCGCGGCTTGCACCTGTGACTACAGCAGTTTTTCCAGCAAGAGGTTTGGCCCAGTCTACATCAACAACTTCAGCTTTAGAAACCCGAATAACTTGACCAGACACATAAGCAGAACGCGGAGATAATGCAAAACGCACTGTAGATTCAAGGTTTGCTTCAGCACCTTGATCGACATAAATCAGGTTTGCCGCTATACCTTTCTTAAACTCTTTACCGACTGATTTTACAAAACCTTCAAGTGCACGTTGGGCAATGGCTTGTTTTAGCGTTTTTGCAGTCTCAGGGCTAATCCCTACAACGATGACACGGCCTGAAGCCTGGATTTGACGCGCAATCGGGTTAAAGAAGTTATAAAGTTCTTTCAGCTGTTCAGAGTTTTGGATACCAGACGCATCAAAAATGACTGCTTTAAATTTAGACTCTTTATCGCCCGGGTGAAAAGCGCCCAGATTTAAACCTGTTTTTGCAGCTGCTTGCTGTAATTCGGAGTTGTTACCTGCGTAGCTATTGGCATGAATATTGGCCAGAACCTGTGCGATTGCACCAGATAATGTACTTGATGATGCAGCACCAAATAACACCGCCCCTTTCACTACAGGTGTCCCAGACTCAAAACGCTCTAAAAAAGTTGGCGATGGCAAGCCTAAATTTTTGATGACAAATTTACCAATAGGAGATTTTGCAAAGGTTTGGTATTGATCAGTCATGTTTATTATCTCTCATACAAATTAATTTTTGATGGTTTTGAAAATATCTTTTTAACTTCAATATGATGTCAGGCACTTATATTTCAATACATCCATCAGTTTCCATAGAATCATACTTGAGTTAAATCCTAGATGTCTTGACCTGAATGCTTTGCCTAATGTCATTTTAGTCAATTCAGCTGTTTTTAGATTATGTTAATGTACACGCCAAGAATACTGTAAAATGCTTGGAAAAGCCTGATGAGCAAAACAACTCAAGAAAATCCGGCAGTCGATAATTCTGCTACGGAAACTGTGTCAAAACCATCAAAAAGTACTGCGCGCACAACTAAAACTTCTGGCCCGGCGGCCACGTCAGCAGATGCTGCGCCTAAAATGCCCCGTACCCGTTCCACATCGGCACGTAGTAAAACTACAGCTTCAACGACAACAACACCCGAATCTACACCTCAAACGTCTGTTCAACAGGATAACACCATGAGCCAAAACACAGTTCGCCGCGTTGCAATTATCGGTGGTAACCGTATTCCTTTCGCCCGTTCAAACGGTGCTTACTTTACTGCTTCTAACAGCGACATGTTTACTGCAGCATTAAATGGTCTGATTGAGCGTTTTAATTTACAAGGTCAACGTTTAGGCGAAGTCGTTGCCGGCGCGGTTTTAAAGCACAGCCGTGACTTTAACATGACCCGTGAGTGCGTGTTAAATACTGAACTTGCTCCAGAAACACCTGCTTACGATATTCAGCAAGCCTGTGGTACAGGCTTGCAAGCAGCATTCCAGATTGCCAACAAAATTGCACTGGGTCAAATTGAAGTGGGTATTGCGGGTGGTGTAGATACGACTTCTGATGCGCCAATTTCTTTCGGTGATGGCTTACGTAAGGCATTGCTTGAACTAAACATTGCGAAAACTGCGAAAGACCGTTTAAAAGCATTAACCAAAATTAATATTAAAGACTTGATGGATGCCCCTAAAAACGGTGAGCCACGTACCGGTCTTTCTATGGGTGACCATCAGGCGATTACCGCACTTGAATGGGGTATTTCTCGTGAAGCACAGGACGAACTTGCAGCGTCATCTCATCAAAAAATGGCGGCTGCATACGAAGAAGGCTTCTTCGATGACCTGATCACACCATTCCTCGGTTTAGAACGTGACAATAACTTACGTGCAGATTCTTCTGTAGAAAAACTTGCAAAACTTAAACCGGCTTTTGGTAAAGGTGATGCGCGTACCATGACTGCGGGCAACTCAACTCCACTCACTGATGGTGCATCTTGTGTATTGTTAGCTTCTGAGGAATGGGCTAAAGCCAATGGTCACGAAATTTTAGCTTACTTAACATTCCAGGAAACTGCAGCAGTTGACTTTGTTGAGAAAAAAGAAGGCTTGTTGATGGCACCTGCTTATGCCGTTCCACGTATGCTCGAACGTGCTGGTCTTACCCTGCAAGATTTCGACTACTATGAAATTCATGAAGCATTTGCATCACAGGTTCTTTCTACCCTTAAGGCATGGGAAGACCCAAAATTCTGTAAAGAACGTTTAGGCCTCGATGCTCCACTGGGTTCTATTGACCGTAGCAAATTGAATGTGAAAGGTTCATCTTTAGCAGCGGGTCACCCATTTGCAGCAACTGGCGGCCGTCTTATCGCTACTGCAGCAAAACTGATTAACCAAAAAGGTTCAGGCCGTGTTTTAGTCTCGATTTGTGCTGCGGGTGGTCAAGGTGTAACAGCAATTATTGAAAAATAATCTGAATCTTTGGTTCAGGAAAGCTCCTCGAGTGAGGGGCTTTTTTATTATCATCTTATTATTTGGCTATTTATATGCTCACTAATATCTCGAATACGCGAAAATACAAATAAGATGAGTGTCTATCAAAAACCATGCATCAACCATGCTTTTTAGATCACAGATTTAAATCAGGCTGTAGATTTCACATGATGACTAATGTTCAATTTAGCTTCAATATAGTCATAACACCACTGGAAAATAAAAGTATAGACCAGAATACACAAAGTCATACTGAGATCAGTCAAAATCGCCTGCCAAATTGACATCTCCAAAGCATAAGCCACCATTGGAATGGTCGCCAGCATCAAACCACCTTCAAAACCAATGGCATGTAAAATACGTACACCGACTGTTCTTTTCAGTTGACGTTTGGCTTCAAAGTTTTCAAAAAAATGATTGAAAGTCATATTCCAAATCACGGAAGTCACGGCCATCGCAATACCTAGGCCACCTGTCACCTCTAGAGGCATTTCAAAAATAAAGCTTAACGCCATTGCAATGATCACCAGTAGGATCGTTTCATAGCTTAGCGCATGGATTATCCTTCTTTTGGACATCAACATTTTAAAACTCTTTCATTTGGATGCAGACATTTTATTTTGATAATATTGATTAATCGAATTAGATTCTTTCAGAAGTTTTGATAGATGAATATTAATCAAGAACAACTAATCATTTTTAAAACCGTGATTGAAAGTGGTTCATTTTCTGCGGCTGCCAGACAGCTCGGCAAAGTGCCTTCGGCAGTTAGTATGTCGATTGCCAACCTAGAAGTTGATCTCAATTTAACCCTCTTCACCCGTGCTGGCCGTGAGCCTGTACCGACCCCACAAGCGCTGACCTTGTATGAAAAAACCGAACAGCTCTTAATTGAAATCAATCAATGGAAACAGCAGGCTTTTGCCCTAAGTCAAGGTCTGGAATCTGCTTTAAATATTGTGGTGGTCTCTGAACTGTTGCACACAAAATGGATTGACTATATTTCATTGCTGGAAAAACAATTTCCTGAACTGCAAATCAACATTTTTTCAGCGCCACAGGAAGATGCGTTGAAAATGCTGCTCAACCAGACTGCGCAGTTGGCACTCATGTTTGAACGCGAACAGCTGGAAACGCGCGAACAGTTTGTCGAACTCAAGCGTGAGGCTTTGGTGCCTGTTACGGCTATTGATTCTCCATTAGCCAGATTTGAACAGGTGAGCTATGAGCAAATTTTGCAAAGCCGGCAAATTGTAGTGGCAAGTCGCGATCGCAGCATCAAGCCGGAATTGTTATTTTCAAAAAAATACTGGCGTACAGATAACCATTTATCTGCCTGTGCCATGATCCAGCAAGGTCTGGGATGGGGCGTTTTGCCTTTAGAAATGCTAAACCAGAATCCGCATATTCAACAACAACTTAAGATTCTTAACTTTCTGGATTTCACTCCAAAATTTGAATATTTTGTTGATCTGGTCTGGAGTCGTGAAAGCCAGCTGGGTGCGGCTGCTCATTTTTTGATTAATCACATCCGAAATTCAAGAAAAAACATAAAATAGACAGGCCTTATACGCGCTTTTTACTTTGGATAACAGGAGATTGTGATATAACAAATAAACGGGAAATAACTTTAAGAACCAGACGACAATGACTCAATCAGCCTTAAATCAATTAAAAAACCTCACCACCATTGTTGCCGACAGTAGCGACTTTTCCGCAATCGAAAAGTTTCGCCCTCTTGATGCAACAACAAATCCTTCACTGATTACAGCTGCAGCGAATCAGCCTGAAAATAAAGAACTGATTGAAGCTGCCTTTGAACAGGCGAAATCTGAAGGGTATAGTGGCGATCTTCTGGTTGAACGTACCATCGATATCCTGACAGTCAAGTTTGGTGTGGAAATTCTAAAACTGATTCAAGGACGTGTTTCTACCGAAGTCGATGCAGCACTTTCTTACGATACTGAAGCCACCATTGCCAAAGCCAAAGAACTTCTGGAATTATATAAAACCTATGGGATCGATCAGAACCGTATCCTGATTAAAATCGCTTCCACCTGGGAAGGCATTCAGGCAGCCAAAGCATTAGAAGCTGAAGGCATTCATTGTAACTTGACCCTGTTATTCGGCTTGCATCAGGCTCAAGCCTGTGCGGACGCCAATGTCACCCTGATTTCACCTTTTGTCGGCCGTATTCTGGACTGGTATAAAAAAGCGGAAAATGTCGATCATTATCCAATTGATAAAGACCCGGGTGTACTTTCAGTCAAACAGATTTATCATTTCTACAAGCAGCATTGCATCAAAACAGAAGTAATGGGCGCAAGTTTCCGCAGTATAGATCAGGTACTTGGATTGGCTGGCTGTGATCTGCTTACCGTTTCTCCTAACCTTCTGGCAGAACTGGAACAGGACCAACGTGAAGTGGTGGCCCAGCTTAGCAATGATCATACCCAAGCCCATTGCGAGCATCAGGTTGAGCCTTTAACCCAAGAAAACTTTAAAGCCCAAATTGAAAAAGATTTAATGTCTTCTCAACTGTTACAAAGCGGCATTGACGGATTTATTAAAGCACGTGAACAGTTAAATACCTTACTGCGTCAATCTTTCGGCCTGGATGCTGAAATTAAAGCTTAATTTATTCCTATCTTTCCCTAAAAAAAAGCCGATTTTGTTATAGTGAACAGGTCGGCTTTTTTGATGATTTGAGAGTATATTTTGTTCGGCATAACCGATCTTAGCACCTATATTATTGGCACTACCCTAATCGTATTACTACCCGGTCCAAATTCACTGTATGTGATGTCCATCGCTTCACGTTTCGGTATCAAAGCCGGCTATAAAAGTGCTTTTGGTGTCTATACCGGCGACCTGATTTTAATTCTACTGACAGCATTGGGTGCAGCCTCATTACTGCATGCTTTCCCTTGGGTATTTACCTTACTGAAGATTATTGGTGCAATTTACTTGAGTTATTTGGGCATAAAATTGCTGATTGCTGCCTATCACACTTGGAATATCCTGTACGCCACAACGCAAATAGCAACAGTGGAAAAAAATATTGAACAGCTGCAACCCTTTAAAACAGCATTAACCATCAGTATTTTAAACCCCAAAGCCATTTTATTTTATTTGTCCTTTTTTGTGCAGTTTGTCGATCCGGACTATCCTTATCCGGCAATTACCTTTACTGCACTTGCAGTCATCTTGCAGATCATTAGCATGAGTTATTTAACCGTCCTGATTTTTTCCGGTGCAAAACTGGCATCTTATTTTACTTCGCGTTATAAAGTAACGGCCTCATGTGTAGCAGCTGTGGGACTGTTATTTTGTGGTTTCGGAATTAAACTCGCGACCTCAACCCTTTAATTCTACGGTCTAAAGAAGCAAATTAAACCTGCAAAAAGCCTATAAATTGAGGCAATAATTTCTTTCCGCTTATCAACCACAGGCGTATGATTATTACACTTTTCAAATTTTAACAAATCCAGCACGCAAAGGATGTATGCACAAATTTCTCCAAGACTTTTCCGTTCCTGCGGTATTTGCAGGTTTCATTACCTTTCTGATTGGTATCAGTGTTTCGGCAGTTTTGGTCATTCAAGCTGCACAAATATTAGGGGCTACGCCAGAGCAAATTAGCTCCTGGTTTTGGGCACTCGGTTTAGGGATTGGACTGTCTGGTTTAATTTTGTCCTGGAAATTTAAATATCCGGTTGCCACGTCATGGTCTACTGCTGGACTGGCCCTGATTTTAGCCACTGGCAATGGTTATAGCTTGCATGAAGCCATCGGTGCATTTCTGGTCTGTGGTTTACTCAGTGCCATTTTAGGTTTTTCGGGTATTTTTCAGAAAATTTTATCTTATATTCCACAAAGCTTAACCAGTGCCATGTTGGCAGGCGTGTTACTTAAATTTGGTATTGCCCTGTTTGCCAGCATGCAAAATGACTGGGGCTTTATCATTTCATTGTTAGCAGCGTATGTTCTGTCTAAACGTCTGTCTCCACGTTACAGCATCGTCATTACCGTGATTGCCGGACTTGTGCTCTGTCCAATGTTTATGCAGTTTCATCCTCCAGTTTTACAATGGGGTTTGGCGCAACCTGTATGGATGAAACCCGAGTTTAGCTGGTCGGCGATTTTTGGTTTAGCCCTACCATTATTTGTCATCAATATGGCATCACAATATTTACCCGGTATTGCCATGATCAAAAGCTATGGCTATCAGCCCCATGTCAATCAGCTGATTGGCTGGACCGGAGTTACCCAGACCCTGCTGGCTCCATTTGGCTGTTACACGGTCAATATTGCAGCCATTAGTGCAGCTGTCAGTCTGGATGATCAGGTCCATCCTGACCCAGAGAAACGCTATATTGCCGGCATAAGCTGTGGATTTTTCTATATTTTGATGGGGGTTTTCGCGGCGACACTGACCAGTTTGCTGATGTCTTTCCCAGCCATTTTTATTGTCGCGCTGGCAGGTATTGCCTTACTGGGCACCATTAGCCACAACATAGCTATCGCCTTTCAGGATGTCCGCGAACGAGAAGCTGCGTTATTGACCTTTTTATTCAGCGCTTCGGGAATCCAGTTTTTTGGGATTGGTTCAGCCTTCTGGGGTTTAATTTTTGGTATTGTCGTATCCATTATATTCAAGTTTAAAGTAGTGCAATCCTGCAAATAATTTTTGCGGTTTATTAATCAGGCTATGGATATTCCGGCACAGGGTAAGTCAGGATCAGGTTTATAATTGTGTGCTTTACATGCAGGATGATAATCTCTTAATCTTCCTGCTTTAACCCTGCCCGATGAATTTAGAACACACAACCACCAGCAAACTCGGTCCCTGTTTGCCAGAATCTTCCGTTTTGAGCAAAAAGTGAGTTCAGTTCCTTCTAAAATAATAGCTAAACCCAGTAAGGGATAAGCTAACAAAACAGAATTCGGATCCTCTTTTTCTCAATTCACCTTAAAGTGCTATTTTGAATAATTTAAGGGCTGTCCCATTTTTAGATATGAGCTGTCTAAAACGAAGCTACAAAGCTGAATCACTATATTTTTGAATAAACTGGATGGTTTGCTTAAATGTCTGCTGACTGGCCCTTTTACTCATCATAAACTGATATTCATGGACCAAAAACTCTTTAGATTCAGGATAAAAAACTTCGGTTACCGGTATCTTCTGATTAAGCAAAGCACTTACAAAAGGGACAGACTGAGTCCTGGTCAAAAAGTCTTTATTGCCGCCACTAATGAAAACAGGCGGATAATTCGCAGTTAAATATTGAATGGGAGAAATACTTTTTAAGAAATCTGCATCATCTTTTTTATTGCCGGTATAGGCCTGAACCAGATTAAACACTCCCCATTCGATCAGTTTTAATTCATCTGGAGCCGTTTTGATAAAGGCATTCATATCATAAATACCGCAATGCAGAATTAACCCTTTAATTTGCTCACGCTGGATTAACGGTGAAATCGCAGACTTTCGGGCAAAATCAGGATTACTGAGTAAAGCTGCATAATGACTGACTAAATTTGCACCTGCCGAGTCACCCGCCAGATACAGGTGCTGGGCATTAATATGATAAGCCTCGGCATGCTCGCTAATGAATTTTAGGGCCTGATTAATTTGCAGCAGCTGCTCAGGATAAATCGTTTGCGGAGCAAATTGGTATTCGACTGAAACCACGTTATAGCCTTGATCCGCCAGACGTTTAAAATAGCCTCGAGCATGTTGTTTAGAACCGGAAATCCAGCCACCGCCATGAATCCAGACCACCGTCGGCCGGTTTCCCAACTCTGCAATATCACGGGGTTGGTAAAGATCCAGATGCAGCGCCGGATTTTGCAGATATGCAATATTGGTTTGAGCTAAAACTTCAGGAGCATGCCGATCAATAAACTTTTTTTGAACATTGGTCGAGGCATTAAATACACTGGCAATGACCTTGCTATTATTTTGTATATTCTGGCAAGCACTACTGGATAGTGCAGCAATAAGACATACACTTAGACTAAAAGATTTCGAATACACAATTTGCCCTATCAACTTTTCCACAAAATTGAGAAAAATCATCATATTTTGCAGCATTTTAATGACTGTTTAAACATTTAGAAATACAGGCCTAAATGTTGAGTTTTAAACTCGGTTTTTGAATGTCACAGTGAATACAGTTATATTTATGATTTGTATATAATTTAATGAATTTTAAAACATTTTTTACAGAGTAAATTGATCAATTCAATACAATGTGCTATGTATAAACAATAGCTACATAATAAATGCTAAGGAATCATGCTTATGTCTTATCAAAATATTTTAGTCCCAGTTGATGGCTCAGAAATTTCTTTCTCTGCAGTTAAAAATGCAGCTCAAATTGCTAAAGCATTTTCCAGTCAGTTAACCTTAATCAGCCTGGTTACTGAAGACCCATTTTCTCAAGCAGATTTTTATTATCCATCTCCAATCATGAAAGAATATTTTGTGCAGGCTTATGCCAATGCCGAAAAAGCCCTAGAAAAAGCCAAAGCAATTGCCGCTGAAAATGGTGTCATTGCAACACCTCAAATCATTAAGGGCAATATTTCAGAAGAAGGTATTCTGGAAACTGCGGAAAAATTGAAAACTGACCTGATTGTGATGGGTTCGCACGGTCGTAAAGGTTTTCAAAAATTCCTTCTGGGCAGCTTTGCTCAGGATGTTCTAAAAACCACCAAGCTTCCTGTTTTAGTGGTCAAAGAATAAGTTTTTTAATGAGCCTCTCCATAGATGAAAGGCTCATTTTATCAATTTCGGCAATTGGTAAAATGATCATCATAACTGATTATAAATCGCCATCACACTTATCCATTCAGCAATATTCATAAGGTAATTTCATGACTTATAAACATATTTTGGTTCCAGTAGATGAATCTCCTATTTCTTATGCCGCTGTTGAACAGGCTCTGGCTTTGGCCAAGCCTTTAAATTGCCAGGTCACCATTACCAGTGTGATTGCGGTTGATCCTTTTGTTGGAGTTGATTTTTATAAAGTCGCACCGGCAATTACCGATTACTTTATCGAAGCTGAAAAAAATGCACAGTTGAACCTAGCAGAAATCAAGCAATCTTTCATTCGTGATGGCATTGCGGTCGATACCAAAATCGTTCGGGGTGTATCACCTGCTGAAGGTATTATGCAGGTTGCCGATGAAGTGGGTGCCGATCTGATTATTATGGGCTCACATGGTCGTACCGGATTTAAGAAATTAGTGTTGGGAAGTGTGGCCCAAGAAGTCTTGACCCAGTCTCCTATTCCAGTACTGATTATGAAAGTCTAAGCAATAAAAAAGTCCCTGCAGTACAGGGACTTTTTTATATAAGCATATCTATCATGTGCTTCTGCTGCTGCCATCCATGCACTTGATCTCAAGCTGCTAAACTGAATGGGGAATATTTGCCAAAGAAACTGTTTTTAATCAGCATTGAAGTGACCTCAACACAGTTTATGTTTTGGAAATATGCTGATGTAAATTTTGCAGGTAAATTTCTGCTTCAAGTTTGCTGGCAAAGTTTTTTTGATAGCTTCCCGTCGCCTGAATATTATTCGGTGTATATTCAATCAGCACAGCAAAATTGCCGTCAGTCGCATTTTTTGAAACCCGAATTGCAATGATATGCTGAGAATTTAGGTAGAAACCATCTTCAATTTTAACTAACAAAACCAATCTCCAGTCTATTTAGTAAAATGACAGGCTAATGCAATCACAGTCTGTAAATGATAAAAGCTCACCTTAAGATGAGCTTTGACATGGCTATTTTAAGCCATAACAGTGATTTATTCGACACTTTTAAAGTAATTATGCAATATGAATTATGTCTTACTATTCCAGTATTCAACTAAGTCAATCTAAACATAAGCAGCATTTTCAGCCCGTACAATATTTGAAATATCAACAAAAAAGCCTTTTCTCAGTTTGCACCAAGAAAAGGCTTTTCATGATTAATGGATGCTCAGTTAGATACTCAACATACTATTCAAAGTTTCCGATACATTTTTAGATTTCACTTGTGGCTTTAAGGCTTCCAGTGCATTTTTCACTTCTGTACGTTGTGGCTCTGCCAAGGTGTACCAGCGAGAAAGCACTTGTAATAAGCGTGAACCGACAATCGGGTTTTTCTCATCCAGGTATTTAGCCAGATCAATAAAGTGTTGCACACCAAAACTCCAGGTATTGACCGGATTTGCATTTAAACCGCCACTTACCGAACGAATACGGTTAGGGTTACCCAAATCATAGTCAGGATGTGAAGTTAAGTATTTGATGGTTTCTGCATTTGCTTTTGGATGCGCAGCCTGGACCATAAACCATTGATCTAACGACAAGGCTTCATCTTCAAAGCGGCTATAGAAGTCTGCTAAAGCTTCTTTGGCTTGTGGCGCATCATTCCAAACCAAGACTTTAAGTGCACCCAAACGTTCAGACATATTGCCTGTATGATACTGTTCATACGCTAAATCAAAGGCAGAGGTATCACCCTGACGTGCAATCATACCAAGCATGATGTTTCTGAGGGCACGTACACCCATCGCCTGAGAGAATTCGCTCTGATTATCCGGATCTAAGTCCAGATAAGTCTGTTTACAGAATGCGCCCAATTCACGTGCTAACGTGTCCAGTAAAGCATTACGCTGTTCCTGAATTTTAGCAGGTTGATAATCGGTATCAATACGGCTACCCAAATAGCCTTCGGTCGGTACATCAAACAGACGTGAAGCCAAAAGTGGATCTTTTTTAATGACTTCAGGCAAGGTATTTTTCATGGCTTGAATATAAATATCAGCATCATGCCCTTCCAGCAAAATACGTTCCAGCAGGGTTTGAGTGGCCTGCCACTGGTTAAAACCGTTGGGTTCATATTGCATCAAGAAGGCCAGTTCTTCATCTGAATAGTTGAATTCAAGATTGACCGGTGCAGAGAAATTACGCAGCAATGACACCACAGGTTTTGCTGTTACGCTGGTAAATTCAATGCTTGCCTCATTTTGATCAAATAAATACACGCCATCTTTTACGCCATTTTCAAACAGTGCTTCAGATTGCAAGGTATATTGCTCACCTGTTTCGGCATTAAACAATGCCAAAGCCACAGGAATCGGAACCGCTTTGAGGTTAGGATATTTTGCATTCGTTTTTAAACTTTGTTTAAAGCTTAAGCGATAGGTTTGAGTTGCAGCATCATACTCGCCTGTGGCTTGCAGTTTTGGCGTACCCGGTTGGTTATACCAGATCAGGAATGCCGATAAATCCACGCCTGAACCAGCAGTGAGCGCAGCCACCCAGTCCTCAACGGTTACTGCCTGACCGTCATGACGGCGGAAATATTCGTCAGTCCCTTGGCGGAATTTTTCCTTACCAAGTAAGGTCGACATCATACGGTTAATTTCCGCACCTTTTTCGTACACCGTCGCCGTATAGAAGTTATTAATTTCAACAAAATGATCTGGACGTGGCGGATGCGATAATGGACCTGAATCTTCAGGGAACTGGTGGGCTTTGAGTACCGCAACATCATCAATACGTTGTACCGCTGCGGACTGTAAATCTTCCGAGAAAGACTGATCACGGAATACCGTCAAGCCTTCTTTCAGGCACAACTGGAACCAGTCCCGGCAAGTAATCCGGTTACCGGTCCAGTTATGGAAGTATTCATGGGCAATGACTGACTGTACCCGCATGATGGCAGCATCGGTGGTATATTCTTCATCGGCAAGCACGCATGAAGTGTTGAAGATATTCAGGCCTTTATTTTCCATGGCACCCATGTTAAATGCACTGGTCGCCACAATCATGTAATTGTCCAGGTCATAGGGACGACCATAATGTTCCTCATCCCATTGCATCGAATGTTTTAGGGCTTCCATGGCAATGTGGCATTTTGGAATATCTTTTTCTTCGGCATAAATTTCCAGCGAAACGTTACGGCCTTCAGAGGTCACATAAGAATCTTTCAGTACCGCCAAATCACCAATCACACAGGCAAACAGATAGCTTGGTTTTTTGGTCGGATCTTGCCAGATGGTATAGTGACGACCTTCACCAGCCTCACCAGCTTCCATCAGGTTACCATTGGCTAACAGTACCGGAAATTTTTTATCGGCTTCGACACGGGTGGTAAATATAGACAAGACATCCGGACGGTCTGGATAGAAGGTAATTTTACGGAAACCTTCAGGCTCGTTTTGCGTTACGAATAAATCGCCACTGGCCTGATACAAACCTTCAAGCTGGGTATTGCTTTCCGGATGAATGACCACTTCTGTTTCCAGAATGACCTGATCTGGTGCATTGGCAATTACCAATTGTTCAGAATCGAGCGTGTAATCTGCAGCTGTCAGCAGTTTGCCATTTAAGGTAATAGATTTTAATTCCAGATCACGGCCCAGCAGCACCAAATCCCCGGCAGTCTGACGCTTCATCACCAAGTTTGCATTGACCTGGGTATAATCTGTATAGACTCGAATATCTAAGTTGATTGAATCCACCAAAAAAGAAGGTTTTTGATAGTCTTTTAAATAAACTGTTTGGTCTGCTTCAACCAACGGGTTTGCCGCGATATTCATATAATGTCCTAATCCTGTCGTTCTTAAGCCAAGACTTTGTTGTTGTGAAATGCTTCGATCATACGACAACTTTCGCAATCTGTCTGTGCCATTGATTTAAGTCATATATGGGCATATTGCTGTCAGTTTTCAATTCAAGTTATGCACATTGGTACAATTAATGTCCCTATTGATGACTTAAGGTGCATAAAAGAAGCGCATACTACACATCATGCCGAAAATATGTCCTCACTTTCTGCCCTATACTCCTGCGGCTCGGATAGCGCCTTTTTCATATATGTTTGTATAAATTTATTTTTTTCAGATTAAATAAAAAGACTTAACCCAAATTGACACTAATTTTCAAGATGACTACATTTTGAGCACGATTTTTGCTTGTATTCATCTGTGTAAAGCGCACTATAAAATTAAAACAAAATGAGAAGAGGTGTATTATGTATTTAAAAGACCATATTGTTCGCGTTGAAAATATCAAAACCATGCAAACGCTTGATGCTGCCGGAATTGATCACAAAGTGATTGCCATGTTTCTAAGCTGTGAAGGTATTCCAATGCAATCAGCGGATATTTGCGCAATTTTAAATAATTACGATGCTCTAGGAAGCAAAAAAGTTCCATCTAAAAAAGTTCAGGCCTTGATTAATGCAAAGCAGCTAGGCGAGGAGGATGAGTCTCTGCCTTGCCCTGCCTCTTATTAACCGAAAAATTGCCTTCTGATTCAATCCCATCCTTCTGATGCCCCCTATCCTTTCTTGTGGAGATGAAAGATCAGGTCTTCACCTCCACATATTTCAATGTATTATAAAACTTAGGCTATTTTTTCAGTATCCTACTTTCTGGCCAGCTTGTGCTTAGCGAATTATTTTCCATTCAGTACTATTCCATCACGTCCTAGCAAAAGACAGGTGTATAATCTCTGCAATGATTAACCCGACTTGTGATCGACCCATTCCATGCTTCTTCAAATTCTGCAAAAACAGCTCGATGAAAGTACATCATGTCCTTTATGTCAGGCATCAATGTTCTGGATAGAAGCTGAACAGTACGATCAAGCAATGAATTTTCATGAATGCAGCCACTGTCATCATCGCCTGTTTCAGGATGGACGCGGCAACTGCCACTGTGAAACATGTCTGTCCAAGCGTAAAAGAATGCTGGCTGAAACACGGCTGCAAGAACAGCGTAAGCTGAAGTCCAAAGACAAAGATGCTGTTGAATACCGGCTGGATCAAATCAGTTTTTTAAATAAATTGTTTGTACTCAGTATTCTGGATAATCAGGTTCAGGAACATACTACGCATTATGAATATATAGACTGGGAAAACATTAAATATCATTCCCTTACACCAAATTATCTGTTCCAGAATTATTTGATCAAGCAACTGGTAAAAGAACAGATCCTGATTGCCAAGGATTTTGCATCCGAAGCCCATCATTATTACGTCAATGTCCGTTTGGACGGTTATTCGGAACCGAGTCTGTTCAGTATTACCCAGCAACTGAGAAACTGGTTCTATGAAAATTTAACCTTGGGTGTGCCTTTTAAAAATGCAGATGAAGTCAAAAATACGCTCTATCTGGTGTTGTATCAGGAAATTATTCAGTTCGCCCAGTTTTACTGTCGTACTTGGGGTATCCAGATTGCAGGGAACAATAGCTTTCAAACTTTCTGCTATCGCCTGATGGATTCTCTGGCAGTGGGTCAAATCTACTATTTAGTACAAACTGCTTTAGAATATTTGCATCAGCAAAAAGTACTACAAGCACGCAATGAAAACTTCATTAACACCAATTTGTTAAAGAAAACCTTACAACAATATCGTGAACGTTCCGTAACTGAAAAATGGGAAACCTCCACCCTGCCTCGTCCACACAACATTCCTTTTAGCAAGATGAGCGAAATCCTGTTGTTCCGCTTTCTGGGCTATGATGAGAGTATTTTTTTCCAGCCCATCTGGAAATTATGGAAAAAAATTGAACCGCGATTAAGTTTTTATTCACAAAAACGCTGTATGTATTGTGGTTCTAATGAACTTACTGTCGATTATGATGCTGAAAATTATGTGACACTCTGCTGTCGAACCTGTAAGCATCAAGACCACTATTTTACCCAATAAAATTTCACCCACTAGATGGTGATTGATATGTCCAGTTTCTCCGACTCTACCCTGTACAATTCAAGGAATAATCCCATGAATCAAACGTCAACATTGGTCGAGCAGATTGTTGAAGCATGGACACAACTGCAAAGCCGGCAGCCTTTGGTGCAATGTATTACTAACAGTGTTGCAGCAAATTATGCAGCCAATGTATTGCTGGCCGCAGGTGCCTCTCCGGCTATGATTGACAATCCGTTCGAAGCCGAAAGTTTTACCACGATTGCCGCTGCACTCAGTATTAATCTGGGTACACCCACCCATGAACAGATGCAGGCCATGCAAATTTCTGCACAAACAGCACAGCGTACCCATACCCCATGGGTGCTCGACCCAGTCGGTTATGGTCCTATTCTAAAATGGCGTTCGGATATGGTAGATAAATTACTGCAATATCATCCCACGGTCATTCGAGGTAATGCTTCAGAAATCAGTACTCTTGCAGGCAACCAGGTAGAATCCAAAGGCGTGGATAGCACTTTGGATAGTGCCGATGTCTATCATCAGGCTAAAGTACTGTTAGCCCATGCTGACTGTATTGCCATTTCTGGTGAATCCGATTTTATTTTGACTAAAGAGCTAGATGTCGTAATTCAGGTCAATGGCGGTTCTTATTTACAACCCAAAGTCACTGCGACAGGTTGTGCACTGGGTGCATTAATCGCAGCTTATTGCGCTGTTACATCACCAACGATTGCGACGATTGCAGCCCATACCCATTTTGCCATTGCAGGAAAACTGGCCTTCGATCAAGCTCAAACGGTCGGACGTTTTAATGTGGCCTTTATGGATCAAATTCAAAGTTTAAATCCGGATTTAATCCAGCAATATGCGGATCTTAAAATTCTTAGCCTTTAAGTTTAGTCTACATTCCTGTTACTAAGGTTGACCTGGTTCAGATTGTAATGACCGGGTCTGGGCTTATATCCATGCCAGTATCGGTATAAAAAAGTGAATGACGACGGAAATTTAATAGACTTTTCGACCTGTAAATAAATTAAATACCGTTTCCAAAATCGTTGGCAAATCCAGTTTACAGATACAAAGCAAACCCATGCCATCAAAATAGTCAGGGACATGCTGCATAAAAAAATTGCTATGTGGTGTTGCCTTATTTCTTAGACGTTGAATGTGTTCAGGTGTCGTGTGGGGTATCACATAAGGATAGACAAAAATATCTTCACGACGTTTATGCACTTCCGATTTACGCTGCTGAATCATCTGTAGAATTTTTAAATATTCCTGTGGAATTTCTTTGTCTCTACGTGGAAAGAAATTTTGTGAACGAGACGCAAAATAAGTATAAATTTTGGGTTGTATAATGGTAGGTACAAACCATAATGGAATACTGGGATGTTTAATCCGGTGATTAATTGCAACCCGGATTGCTGTTTTAAGTGTCCTGTTACCTTTACGATAAGCAGGTAAAATACTGGCCCGGTAACTCACCACAAAGATAGGATGCCCCTCTAGCGAAAGCTTAAGCACAGGAATAATATTTTGTCCGACCAGTGTGTCCTTATGGTAATAATGAACGACCAGAACTGAAACAGCATCCTGATCATAGACAAAATGATAAATTTCTTCTTCGCAAGAATCCGGAAAAATTTGTTGATCAAATTCACAAATCAGTTTAAAAAAACGATGCTTTTCTTCAGATGCAAGTTTTGCAAAATCGACAATCGTTTCTGTAATACGCATCAAATTGATCCAATTTTTTGATAACTATCAATTATTCCCGATTTCAGCTGACTTAAATATCACTAAAAATAGTGATTTAAACTACAGTTCCTCAGTTTTTTACCTGGTTACAACATTACGACGACAATCTATGTATATAAAAATACTACAAAGCATAATAAAAAAGCCCAACAGATCGAGTCTGTCAGGCTTTTTCAATAGGTAAAAAGAGGGATTAAAATATATAAATATCGAGTTTAAATCTTGAATTACCTTCTTTACCAAACTCTACCCAATCATATTCTCTAAGGATAGGTAATGAGTACGGACTTAATCCGGTTATCTTCCAGTTCAGTCACTTCAAAGTGAATACCGTGATATTCCAGTTTGGCCCCAAGACTGACTTTGCCATGAGTTTTCTCTAAAATCAGACCGGCAAGACTGATATAACCAGCCTCGTCTTCAACTAAATCCAGCATGCCCAGCTCCAGTTCAAGCTGATACACATCAAGCATACCAGAGGCTTTCCAGGTATGATCATCTATTTTCACCAGATCGAGCTGCTCATCAGCATCCGGAAACTCACCTGCAATCGCCTCAAATACATCCAGAGGAGAAATCAAACCTTGTACATTTCCAAACTCGTCACTGACTAATACCAATGAACCTTTCGAGCTACGCAAAGTATTAATGGCATCAATCACTTTCATTTTTTCAAAAATATAAATCGGACGATGGCGTTTGATTAAAGCCTTGAGCTGTTCTGGCTCTTCAATGACATCAAGGAGTTCTTTGGCACGAACCACACTCAACACTTTATCCAGACTGCCACGACAAACCGGAAACAGGCTATGCGGTACAGCAAGTACCTGTTCACGAATCTGTTCAGCAGTGTCATCCAGATTCACCCATGAAATCTGGCTGCGCGGAGTCATGATCGAGGCAACAGACCTTTCTGCCAGGGTTAATACCCCACCAATCATATAACGCTCTTCATCAGCAAATGCTTCTTGCGCTTCAAAGTGTTGGGCACTGTTAGTGACAGTTTCCATTTTGCCGCCCATCATTTTCAAGATGGAATCTGCAGTACGGTGACGTAATGGAATTTTAGATTCATGTTTGGCTATATTACGTTGACCAAACTGGTTAAATGCTTCAATTGCAATGGCAACACCAATACCTGAATAGATATAGCCTTTCGGAATATGGAAACCAAAACCTTCTGCAATCAGGCTAATACCAATCAGCAACAAGAAACTTAAGCACAGAATCACGACAGTCGGATGTCGGTTTACAAAAGCAGTTAACGATTTAGAAGCCAGCAACATCACAGCCATGGCAACAATCATGGCCACCATCATCACATAGATATTGTCGACCATGCCGATTGCGGTAATCACCGAATCTAAAGAGAATACCGCGTCTAGCACTACAATTTGTGCAACAACTGCGGTAAAACTTGCATAAACAATATTAGTGGTAACTTTAACTTCAGGCTTGCCCTCAATTTTTTCATGCAGTTCAGTCACAGCTTTATAGACCAGGAATAAACCACCGAATAAAAGAATAAGATCTCGCCCTGAGAATGTCCAATCAAAGACGGTAATAAGCGGTTTGGTCAAAGTGACTAACCAAGAGATAGCAAACAATAAGCCCAAGCGCATGAATAAAGCGAGGGAAAGACCTACTACACGTGCTTTATCACGTTGTTCTGGAGGAAGTTTTTCGGCCAAAATGGCAATAAATACTAGGTTATCAATACCTAAAACAATTTCTAAAACAATAAGGGTAAGCAAACCAACCCAAATTCCCGGATCTAATAAAAACTCCATTAGTTTATATCTCCGTTTTCAAGAATTTGGTTAAAAAAAAATTTAAACCGGCACGGCGACGGATCCATATAAGTGACCTTTTCAACAATAGATAAATTTATTATGCACAATCTATTAAATTTGTAATCAAATTTTTGTATTTTGAGCAGTTTTATCTTAGCCTGCCATGCAATTTAGCTTACTTTTGACGCTTTTATTTCGACCTCATCCGATTTTTAGATTAAGAAAATTAAGATTGATCCTTCAATGAATAAATTATTCAAAAAATATTATTAAACAATTATTTATTTAAAGACTTATTTAGAGGATTTACTTGTATACACAGGATTGACTTATTGTATGTACAATCTCAATGTCGAAAATATTTTATTAACAAGACCAGTTCCCCAGCCTTTTTCATTCGAATCAAGGATGATCAAGATTATTGAATTGAATAAATGATAGCTAAACTTAAGATAGGCAAACTTCTAATTCTATTATTAAAATTTACAGGATGATGTGCAATGCCTCATAAATAAGATCATGCCCAGGCATACAGCCCAAAAGTTTGAAATGCTTAAGCCCGCTATTTTACAATACAATATTACCAAAATAACGTTATCTTCAGAACTTATCAAAATCCTGAAATCCTCGTACACGTATTGAATTTCGTTCAAAATATTGTCGGATTTCATCAAGACCAAGACAGCTCTACCCTGTCTTTTCTAATCCTTATGCTCAAATTTTAATTCTTTTGTAAGGAAATTTATAAATATAAGTTTCCTTATTGCAATATAAAAAACTTGAGATATATTAATAACAATAAAAATAATGTGCGTTGTTAGGCAAAATTGGATTTAAATAAGACGCTTTTCAACAAATTAAATACAACAATCTTAGGGAGGCTTTTCTCCATGACTAAAAAGTACAGCAAATTTTTACCTTCTATTGCAGAAGATTTCTCTCTAGAAAATTTTCCTTATTATTGGGTCACTCAAGTGCATGCCCAATATATACAAAATGTAGATCACGCTTTGAAAAAATATGGACTGGACAATTCACGTCGCCGTATTTTACTGTCACTAAAATCAAAGCCTCATGCCAGCGTATCAGACCTCTCCGAAATGGTCATTTCCAAAATGTCGACCACCACCAAAATCGTCTATCGCTTAAAAGATGAAGGACTGGTTGAAACCTATTCCTGTGAAGATGATGCCCGTATTACACGAGTTGTCTTAACCGAGAAAGGACAACAAATGGCACATAAGATTAATGACCTGACCAATGTGGTTTTGGAACAATCTTTTGAAGGTCTGACTCCCCTACAAATTGAAAAAATGATGGAAAGTTTAAAATATATTTTTAAAAATTTAGCCCATTAAGTCGGGTTAAATTCGAAAGTAAACAAATGATTTTTAAGTTTTACTTTACAATATTTTAAAAGATATCGTTTTCACTTTAAATTTATTAAAAATAAGTTACAATAATAAAATACAATTACAACAATTATTATTGGGAAGAGTATAGATGACAAAAAAATACAGTAAGTTTTTACCATCTACAGATAATTTTGAGCTGGAAAATTTTCCATATTACTGGGTTAGTCAAGTGCATGCTCAATACGTACAAAATGTTGATCATGCACTGAAAAAATATGGTCTGGACAATTCACGTCGCCGTATCTTGCTCGCTTTAAAATCCAAACCTCGTGCCAGCGTGTCAGATCTATCCGAAATGGTGGTGTCTAAAATGTCAACCACCACCAAAATTGTCTATCGTTTAAAAGATGAAGGACTGGTTGAAACCTATTCATGTGAAGATGACGCCCGGATTACCCGAGTTATCCTAACCGAGAAAGGACAACAAATGGCTCAGAAAATCAATGACCTGACCAATGTGGTTTTGGAACAATCATTCGATGGTTTAACCCCTTTACAAATTGAAAAAATGATGGAAAGCCTGCAACATATTTTTAAAAATTTATCACGATAATGTAATAGAGCTGTAAATTTAAAATTTCGGTTTAATACTGAATTTTTCTTTTGGACTTTAGAGATAATATACAATTCATGCATTTTTTACATTTTCTAAAAAATGTTGAAGCAATAAATTATAAATAAAAAATTAATGGGGAGAAAATAAACAATGCCCAAGAAATATAGTAGATTTTTACTTCTATCTGGTGAAAATTTTGATTTAGGAGATTTCCCCTACTACTGGATTACTCAAGTTCATGCACAAAGTGTAAAAAAACTAGATCATGCACTGAAAAAATATGGTCTGGACAATTCACGTCGCCGTATTTTACTCGCTTTAAAATCCAAACCTCATGCCAGCGTGTCAGATCTATCCGAAATGGTCATTTCCAAAATGTCGACCACCACCAAAATCGTCTATCGTTTAAAAGATGAAGGACTTGTTGAAACCTATTCATGTGAAGATGATGCCCGGATTACCCGAGTTGTCTTAACCGAGAAAGGACAACGAATGACCCTGAAAATTAAAGATCTGAGCAATATAGTTCTCAAACAATCTTACCAAGGCCTAACTCCATTACAAATTGAAAAAATGATGGAAAGCCTGCAACATATTTTTAAAAATTTATCGTAATCATCTAAGCTTAATCGAAAAAATTAAGTTGGGGACTAATTTTTTCGATTTTTGCCTTTGGAACATGTGAACATTCAAAATCTACCTCCGGAAACCCTTCTACGAAAGAATGAATATCTGGTGAGTTCAAACTTAACCATTCCTCTAAACGCTCGTGAGGAATAATAATCACTGAGCGTTTTACATTTCCGGGTTCATGAAAATCTTTCATCATAGGGTGATTTATGGCATCCATCGTAAGCATGGTTGCTGAACGAATAATTTCATCTCCAATTCGGCAAATTTCATAGAGCGCTGCAATATAAAAAGCATGGCCGTCCTTTCGGCGTACCCCCCAACGTTGAGGCTTATTCTCAATATATTTTGACTCATAAAACTCACTCACCGGCATCACGCCAAATTTGCATTTTGAAGCAGCATTTATAAATGTCGGTTTTTGTAGCAAAGTTTCATTTCGAGCATTATAGGTTTTTAGGGCAATAGTTTTATCTTCAGCCCATTTAGGCACCATCCCAAAACCAACCTTACGCCACTCCAAACCTTACGCTGATTTGAACAGCAAGGGCAACTCATAATTTGGATAGACCTCATCCGGATATTCAAAAGGAATATCCGGAAGATTCAACTCACGAAGCTGCTTTAAAGTAAGCGGTTTAAAATTAGCGCACATACAATAAGACTTAAATTAAAACTTATTCCATTATAACTTTAATCACATCATTTCTACTTCACATGACTATTCGGAAGCGTTAACCAATGTGTACGGCTGAACTCATCCAATATCCACTGTCCATTAAAGCGCCCCAAGCCTGAATTTCGCTCTCCGCCAAAGGGTGCATTCGGCTGATCTGCCACGGTTATGGAATTGATATGTGTCATACCTGCATCAATCTGCATTGCAAAACGAGTTCCGCGCTCGAGATCGGTGGTACATACTGCGCTGGATAGCCCATAGGCTGTGTTATTAGCCAAACGTAAAGCATCGGCTTCATCTTGAGCCTTAATGATTGGTAAGACTGGCCCAAAACTTTCTTCTTTGGCTAAACTGGATTCAGGATTGACATCAATAAAAATATGCGGTGGCACCACATTATCTTGAATATCTCCTCTCACGATAAGTTTAGTCCCCTCTTGCAGTGCCTGAACAATAATGTGTTTTATTTTTTCAACTTGTGCCCCATTAATAATCGGACCAATGAGAGTATCCTCTTGCTCAGGGTCACCGTAGACAATGTTTTTAGTGCGAATGACCAGTTTTTCAACAAAAGTATCATAAACTTTAGCATCGACAATCACCCGATTGGTACTCATGCAAATTTGTCCCTGATGCAAAAAACGTCCCATCACAGCGAGTTCCACTGCCAGATCCAGATCAGCATCATCCAGCACTACCAAAGGCGCATTTCCACCTAACTCCAAGGCAAGCCGTTTGATCTTATTCGAAGCCATAGCCAATTCACCAGCGCGCTTACCTACCGAGGTAGAACCAGTAAATGAAATCAGTTTAGGTACATCATGCTCAACAAAGTAATCCCCTATTTCACTGCCTAAACCTGCCACCACACTGAATACCCCCTCAGGGAGACCCGCTTCTTCAAAAATTTTGGCAAGTAGCATTCCTCCTGTAATAGGTGTATCACTTGCAGGCTTTAACACCACACAATTTCCAATCGCCAGGGCTGTGACTACAGAACGCATACTAAGATGAAATGGAAAGTTCCAAGGACTAATTACTGCAATCACGCCGAGCGCTTTTCGTACAACATGGCTTTTGCGAGTAGGGTCTATAGATTGCAATTTCTGAATTTCCATTCTTTCAGGAAATGTGATGGCCTCATTGATAATACCCAATACAGCATCTACTTCAATATTGGCTTTAAAACGTGTGCTGCCAGACTCCTGAATGAGCCAGTCAATGATTTCTTCGCGTCTATTTTTGACCACATCCAAAACTCGGAGGATAATGCTTTTACGCTCGGATGGAAGCGTTTGCGACCAGGTAGTAAAACTACGCTCTGCAGCTGAATAAGCACTATCCACATCGACAAGGCTGGCAGCCTGCAATTTTAAAATAAGTTCTTGAGTATAAGGATTGAGATTATTAAGCGGATGGGTTGACGTTCCTTTTAGCCAGTGCCCTGCTATAAATTGTTCATCATTAAATTGATAAGCTTGCATCATCAAATCCTTTAGTTATTTTGCTTTGAAGATTAATGTATAACTGAATGTATTAAAGTGCCAGAATAAAAGGATTTTTGTTACTTTTAGCCAATAAAAAAGCCTCCGAAGAGGCCTTTTTATATTTTAGCTTGATTACGCAGGATTAATCACCTGTGTAACCTTTTAATTTCAAACGGTATGCATGAAGTAGCGGTTCAGTATAACCAGAAGGTTGTTCAGCACCTTTAAAGACTAAGTCATATGCAGCTTTGTAAGCACAGCCATCAAAACCTGGTGCCATTGGTGTATAAGCTGGATCATTTGCGTTTTGCTCATCAACCACTTTAGCCATACGTTGCATCACTTCTTCCACTTGCTCTTTGGTTACAATACCGTGACGCAACCAGTTTGCAACGTGTTGAGAAGAAATACGTAATGTCGCACGGTCTTCCATCAAGCCAACATCGTTGATATCTGGCACTTTAGAACAACCTACACCCAGATCAACCCAACGAACTACATAACCCAAAATACCTTGAAGGTTATTTTCAAGCTCTTTAGTTTTCTCTTCAGCAGTCCAGTTAGTATCTGTCGCTAAAGGCGGCGTTAACAAGTCATCTAATGATAACGGCTGAGTATTCAACAATTCTTTTTGACGCTCAGACACGTTGCATTGATGGTAATGGATCGCGTGAATCACAGCGCCAGATGGAGACGGAACCCATGCACAGCTTGCACCAGCTTCTGGATGCTCAATCTTGGTTTTGTACATATCTGCAAGCATATCTGGTTTTGGCCACATGCCCTTACCAATTTGCGCTTTACCACGTAAACCTGCTTGAAGACCGATCATCACGTTACGGTTTTCATAAGCCGGGAACCAGATTTGTGACTTCACTTCACCTTTACGAACAAATGGACCTGCTTCCATAAACGTATGGATTTCATCACCAGTACGGTCCATGAAACCTGTGTTAATGAAGATGGTACGGTCTTTGGCCTGAGCGATAGAGTTTTTCAGGTTCACAGATGTACGACGTTCTTCATCCATGATGCCGATTTTTAAAGTTTTCGCAGGTAAACCAAGTGCCTGTTCAGCACGTTCAAATAACTCAACTGCAAATGCAACTTCTTCTGGACCATGCATTTTTGGCTTCACGATATACATAGAACCTTTACGCGAGTTCTTGATCGTATTTTCGCCTTTAATGTCAGCAAAAGTCAATAACGGCGTGATTAACGCATCCATGATACCTTCGTAGATTTCTTGACCATCTACCAAGATCGCAGGGTTTGTCATCAAGTGACCCACGTTACGAAGCAGCATGAGTGAACGACCGTGAAGCGTCGTTTCACCACCAATCAGGTTTTTATGAGTACGGTCCTGGTTCAATGTACGAGTCACGGTTTTACCGTTTTTCTCTATTGATTCAGAAAGTGTACCGCGCATCAAGCCCAACCAGTTACGGTAGCCTTCAACTTTCTCTTCAGCGTCTACAGCTGCGATAGAGTCTTCCAAGTCTTGAATAGTGGTTACAGCAGCTTCCAGTACAAGATCTTTTACGCTAGCAGCGTCAGTTTGACCAATCGGGCTGGTTGCATCAATTTCAACAATAACGTGTAAGCCATTGTTTAAAAGTACGATTTCAGTTGGTGCAGCTTCATCACCATTGAAACCTACAAATTGCCCTTCTTTTGTTAAACTCGTTGTTGAACCATCTTTTAGCGTCACAACTAATTTTTTGCCTTCAACCGCATATTTGGTTGCATCTGCATGTGAACCATTTGCCAGAGGGAAGGTTTCGTTTAAGAAGTTTTTAGCAAATTCGATAACTTTTGCGCCACGAACCGGGTTATAGCCCTTACCTTTTTCCGCGCCACCTTCTTCAGAGATCACGTCAAAACCGTAAAGCGCATCGTATAGAGAACCCCAACGTGCGTTTGCCGCATTCAAGCAGTAACGTGCATTACGCACAGGTACTACCAATTGCGCACCAGCCAATAATGCGATTTCTTCATCTACATTTTCTGTGCTGATTTGGAAATCTTCTACTTCTGGTAATAAGTAGCCAATTTCAGTAAGGAAAGCTTTGTAAGCTTCGAGTTCAAATTTGTTGTTGCGGTGCCATTCATCAATTTTAGCTTGAAGGTCATCACGCTTAGCCAATAGTGCTTTGTTCTTTGGACTAAGATCGACAACGACTTGTTCAAAGTTTTTCCAGTATGTTTCACTGTCCAAACCAGAACCTGGTAATGCTTCATTTTCGATGAAATCGTAAAGTTCTTTAGCAATCGCTAACTTGCCTTTTTGAATACGTGCAGTCATTGTCTTTCCTGATATTGCTACTTTTTATAACAAGAGATTCTAGTATACCGATTTATACCTAGCTGAATAGTATTATCACATTCCTAAATAATGATCATTTTCTAATAAATGAATGTACACATCACTCAATAAAATAAAGATCACAAATGCAACATTATTATCTGCCTGAATACCTTTTTATAGTCTATAAAGTTTTTAAAATGTCGAAATTAGACTTAAGTGCAGAATTTTGTTTTAAAACCAACCAAAAACGCTATTTCTATCACTGTCGAGCAAAGATTAAGCCACGAATAGAACAAAATGTCGATAAAACAGTCAAACAATTTATGTAAAAAAAGCGCCTGTTTAGGCGCTTGATCTTTAGCTGGCTTCTGAAGCCGATCCCTGTATTTGTTTATGTTCAGAGTTCAGATAATCGTCAGACTGCATTTCCAGTAAACGTGAACGCGTGCGTTCAATTTCAAAGGCCAGTTTTTCGCCTTGATAAATGTCAATAATACTGTCTTCCGAAGTCAGCAATAGTTTGACCCCACGATCATAAAATTCATCGACTAGATAGATAAAACGGCGTGTACCTTCCGATAGATAATCGGTCAAATGCGGCACATTACTGACCAGTACAGTATTATAGATATTTGCGATTTCAATAAAGTCAGCCGGACTGCGCGGTTTTAAACACAGCTCTGAATATTCACACCACAACACATCTTCAGTATGACCAATGGTTTCAACTATACGGTTATTGATGATAATCGGTTCTTGGGATTGAGTTTGAGTCTGAGTTAAAGCAGTAAAGCGCTGCGCAATCCAGAGTTTATGTTCATGTGTTAATGGATGTTTAAATAATTGTGCCTGTTTCAGCACACGTAAACGATAATCCACGCCGGCATCCACATTGAGAACTACACAATGTTTTTTCACCATTTCAATGGTAGGTATAAAACGGTCACGATGGATTCCATTTTTATATAAACCATCGGGTGCAATGTTTGAAGTCGCCACCAAGGTAATGCCACGGGTAAACAGTTTCTGGAATAACTCGCTCAGAATCATGGCATCTGTGACATTGGAAACAAAAAATTCATCAAAACAGATGACCACTGCCTGCTGGTAAATCTGGTCTGCAACCTGATCCAACGGATTTCGCTGCCCTGATAATTTATTCAGCTCACGATGTACATGTTGCATGAAATGATGAAAATGCATGCGCGTTTTACGGCGAAACGGAATCGACTCAAAAAACTGGTCCATTAACCAGGTTTTACCTCGCCCCACACCACCCCACATATATACACCTCGTGGTGAGGTTTGACGACGAAAACGGCGAAACGCTTTTTTTGAAGCTTTGAAACGCTGAATCAACTCTTGCCAAACGCGATCCAACTCATGTACAGCTTGCGCCTGTGCCTCATCCGGCATGAACTGACCAGACGCGATGGCCTGTGCATAGCGCTCCGCAGGTGATAAGGGAATAAAGGCTGTACTGTGCTTAGAATTTAAATCTGACATAGGATTGAATACTATTTTAGGCTATTGAAAGTATAGCGAAGGTTGAGGTGAAATATATAACACTTTGGCATTAATATACTTAGGCTATTTACAAAACTACTTAAAGTACTGGCGTGGACTTTGTCCAAACCAGCGTTTAAAGGCATGATTGAAAGCTGCAGGCTCTGAATAACCCAGCAATTCTGCAATCATTTCAATGGAATATTCTTTATATTCCATCAATCTTAATGCCTTATCTTTAATCAATTGTTCACGTATCTGTTTATAACTGCTTTGTAACTGTTGCAGTTGATGCCGCAACGTACGTTCTGGAATTTGCAGCGCTTGTGCCGTCTCTGCCATGCTAGGCATTACACCTGCTTGCAGCTCCAGATAATCCTGCACACGCTGCACCAGGGAGGGTACAGATTTATTCATCTTTAAACGCTCCAACTCAGCAATACATTTGCTCTCATAAAGATTAAAGGTCATTTTATCTGCTGAAGGGATTTGTACATTTAACACGGCATCATCAAACCAGAATGCCGCCGACTCAGCAGCAAACTGTAATTCAGTACCATAGTAATCTTGATAGACATCTAGATCCTGCTGATTTTCAGGCAGCACAAACGGCAGTTCAATCTGCATTCGGGGAATACTTAAGCCCATCATGTTATACAGATCTTGAATAAATTTATAAGTTCCCGATATTTCACATTGTGCTCGCAACAGTCCGAGGTCACTGTTTAAATCTTCAGGTACATAGCACAAAGCCACCTTTTGAGCTTTATATTTTAAACTTAACACACCTGTTAAATGAGTTAATGCCTGATAGCGAATCCCCTGCTCTAAAGCAGTACGGATATTTTCACTGGTAACCAGTAACATCAGTAAAGGACCATAACCCGCAAGTGCATAATGCTGCCCAATAAACAGACCTTTTTCTGGTGCCACATCCTGCCCAATAACTTTAAGCACATCCCATTCCAGACCTGGATGAATAATTGAGCTAGGATCCAATGCATCCGCACGCAGTCCAATACTTTGAAGTTTTGGATCAACAGCAATCCCAGCTTTACGCATGCCTTGAATTAAATACATCAAGCCGAGAATGGAACGTTTCATAGCAGGATCACATCAAAATAACCTCTTAATTTTTACTATAATTTTTCATGCTTGCAAATTGCCGAAACTATCAATTTTTCTGTCATAGCTATCATGTCGGTTATCTCACCCTTGCTATAAGATACAAAAATAATAGAAGCAATAAGGCCAATAAAAAATGCACAATCAAACACTGCCACAATCTATGCCAACACAAACAAAAATCGCTATCATTGGTGCAGGCTTTGGCGGTTTGGCGATGGCTATACGTCTACTACAAAGCAATATGCATGATTTTGTGATCCTGGAAAAAGCCAGTGATGTAGGGGGAACCTGGCGCGAAAACCAATATCCCGGTGCAGCCTGCGATGTCCAGTCCCATATGTATTCCCTTTCTTTTGCCCCCAAAAGCGACTGGTCAAAACGCTATGCTGAAGCACCCGAAATCTTTAAATATATACAAGATTTAGTCACTGGCTTTAACCTGGAAAAATATTGCCAATTTAATTGTGAAGTTCTGGCTGCCCAATACAATCAACAAAGTTGTGACTGGAAACTCATCCTCAATAATGAGCAAACTTTAATTGCTCAATTTGTGGTTTTTGCATCCGGCCCTTTACATGTACCCCATATCCCTCATATCAAGGGCATTGAAAAGTTTCAGGGTAAAGTTTTTCATTCCTCACAATGGGATCACCAATATGACTTGACAGACAAAAATGTTGCTTCAATTGGGACAGGTGGGAGTGCAATTCAATACATTCCAGAAATTGCAGCTAAAGTTAAGCAACTCTATGTGTTCCAGCGTACTGCGGCTTGGGTCATTCCTAGAGATGAACGCCGCTATTGGAATGTTGAAAAGAAATTATTTAAAAAACTAGACTGGTTTAGAAAACTGCACCGGGCACGCTTATATTGGTCCAATGAATCTCGTGTGGTTCCGATTGTTCAACCTGCAGTGATGAAATACACCCAAAAACTGGCAGAAGCTTTTATCAAGTTTCAGGTCAAAGACAAAAATCTGGTGCAAAAACTAACACCTGATTACATCATGGGATGCAAACGTATTTTGGTATCCAATAAATACTATCCCACTTTTAACCGAAGCAATGTTGAACTAGTGACCAAGGCTATTCAGAAATTTACTGAAAACAGCATCATTACCAAAGATGGCAAAGAACGTAAGATTGATTGCTTAATTTATGGAACCGGTTTTATTACCGATCCACGCATCTATCTAAAATCATTTCAATGTAGTGGTGAACACGGACAAGATTTGCACAATGCCTGGCAGGAGGGTGCAGAAAGCTTCTATGGGATGTGTACCAAAGGCTTTCCCAATTTATTTCAGTTGCTGGGGCCTAATACGGTTTTGGCACACAACTCTGTGATTTTTATGATTGAATCTCAGGTGAACTATATTCTACAAATGATTGAACTGGTCAAAAACACGCAGAGTCATGCCATTGTGGTTAAAGATCAGGTACAAGACCGATTCAACCAGCGTGTACAAAAATGGCTTGATGGCACAGTCTGGCAATCTGGCTGTGTGAGCTGGTACCAGCAAGATAGCGGCAAGAACTTTGCCCTGTGGCCTACTTATACCTGGAAATACTGGCTACAGACAAAAAAGCTTAATCCTGCTGACTTCCGTCTGCTAAATAAAACAGCTGGAAGTCGTGCAGCCTAAATATTTAATGGTCATAATAAACAGGTATTTATTAACTGCTTAATTCTTTATGCAATCCTTTTGGTTGATTTTCCAGTTACTGCTTTGTTTAGTGCTCGGATTTTTTTTGGCAAGACGCTTACCTCACTGGCTTGAGCATCTTGCTTTTAAGATTCTGCCCTATTTTACCTATATTCTGCTGATTGCTATTGCCATTGAGTTTAGGCAAACATTGCATACTGTTGCTCAGCCTTGGCAAATCCTGAATCAGGCCGCTGTTTTAGCCATACTCACCAGCCTCGGCGCATTCCTCTGCTGTTATGTGTTATTCAGGCTTTTGGGTTATCAACCGAGTCACGGCAAAGTGTCTATGAGCCTTGTGAGCAAATCCCTGATCAACATCAGTTATGCTTTCATTGCTCTAGCATTCGGTTATGTACTCTCTGAATCTGTAGCCAACATGGGCTACAATTTGCATATAAGCACATGGAATTTATTGCTGATGTTTATGTTCCTTATTGGCCTGGATCTCGCCTATTCACCCTTAGACCGATCTTGGTTGAATTGGAAAATTTTACTGGTGCCATTGGGATGTATAGTCGGTTCACTGCTGGGCGCGTTCGTTACAGCTACACTCATTCAAGACATTAGTTTAAAAGATCTCATTATGCTGTCCCAAGGTTATGGCTTTTATTCCATGACCGGCATTGTAGTCACAGAACTCAAAAATGCCCATCTTGGTAGTATTGCACTGATGAATGACTTATTCAGAGAAATTTTGGCGATTTTATTTATGTATATTATCGGCTGGCGTTATCCACGCTCTGCAATTTCTTCAGCAGGAGCAACAGCAATGGATGTCACTTTGCCGATGGTAAAACAGGCATGTGGCAATGATTTTATTCCACACGCCATGGTCAGCGGCTTTATTCTTTCTATACTAGCGCCCATATTGGTGAGTGTGCTGGCAGCAGTTTAATTTTTATATTTATCCCTCACTTACCTCCTCTCCCAGAAGGAGAACTTGTCCATTTTTACAATAATGGGACGTTCTCTCTCCCTTTGGGAGATGAGGAACACCGCTCCGCAAGGGAAAGGGTGTAAAGTTACAAGGTCGCCAAAATATCTTTTAGCATTTGACGCGGATTGTCCGACTTGGTAATTGGTCGTCCAATCACCAAATGTGTAGAACCATCCAGCATGGCTTGCTTAGGGGTAACAATACGTTTTTGGTCATCTGCTGCAGAACCTGCCGGACGAATGCCCGGAGTGACTAAAGCAAAGCCCTGGCCTAAAGTTTCACGCAGCATTTTGGCTTCCTGAGCAGAACAAACCACCCCATCCAGACCACTTTCCTGAGTGAGTTTTGCAAGACGTTGCACTTGTTCAAATGGTTCAACATCTAAACCAATATCTTTTAAATCTTCACGCCCCATTGAAGTCAGCACAGTCACTGCAATCAACTGCGTATTATAACTACCCGCTTTTAAGCGCTCTACACAGGTTTCCATCATCTTACGGCCACCTGATGCATGCACATTCACCATCCAAACACCTAGGTCTGCTGCTGCACATACGGCTTGAGCCGTAGTATTGGGAATATCATGAAACTTCAAGTCCAGGAAAACTTCAAAACCCTTGTCATGTAATGCCTTTACCACATTTGGGCCTTCATGAGTAAATAGCTCTTTACCAACTTTCACCCGACATAATGCAGGGTCTAACTGCTCTGCAATCGTTAATGCGTCATATTGGCTTTTAGCATCCAGTGCAACAATGATACTCAAGAGACTTACCTTCGCTCAGACAAAAAAGAAAGCTTATTATAAAAGGTATTCCAAAGTTTAACAAAGTGATAAAAAATTAGTTGATTGACGTTATTGCTTTAAATTTTCCTTATAAGGTTAGCTTGTAAAAATAAAAAACACCCTGAAGCATTTTACTTTAGGGTGTCCCAAAATTTATCCAATGTTTCGGTTTCAAGCTGGCTGGCTAAAACCCAAACATTATCGTTAACACACAGCACTACAAGGGATTAGACGAACGATCATTCGAATGAATGTCTAAAACTGTTTTTTCATGTCTGCTATGAGCTGCTGCCTCAGCTGCTGCCAGTTGTGCAGCCTGTATTTGTTCTTTTCGAAGATGTTCGATGTCTTTACGTAGTCGCTTAATTTCCCAATTATTTTGAAATACCCGGAAAATTTGTACCCCTAACAACAAACCCAATGCCACACCTAATGCCAAGGTTAATAACAGCAATAAACCTAAACGCATTGCCGGTACCTGTGTAAACAATAGGTCAACTGAAAGTTCAGTACCATTTTGCAGCACAAGAGCCAATGAATAGCCAAAAAGTACAATGAGCAATGCGACTAAAATGTAACGCATAAACACCCCATAAATTTTTTATTACTGTACCGATTCGTTTACTGCATCACGCAATGCTTTGCCAGGTTTAAAATGCGGAACTGCTTTCGCAGCTACTTCAACAGATCGACCTGTTTTAGGATTACGCCCCACACGTGGATCACGGTGATGCAAAGCAAAACTGCCAAAACCCCGGATTTCAATACGATTATCAGATGATAATGCGGCTATCATTTGATCAATCATAATCTTAACAGCTTCTTCAACCAAAGGTTCTGCCAAGTGTGGATTTTTTAGGGAAATTCGCTCTATTAAGTCAGACTTATTCAGTGCTTCAGTAGTCATCTGCGACCTCTTTAATTATCAAGCTACTTTGTAGATGAAACGATAATAACCTGTTTAAATACAAAACGGTAGCGTAATAAGTTAATACTACGCTACCGTTTACAGTATTTGTGTAAAAAGTATTAGTTAATTTACATTAACAATACATTTTAACATCTACTTAGTTACCCATTTGAGCTTTGATCAAATCACCAATAGTCTTAGGACCATTGTCTTGACCAGCTGCAGCTGTTTTCAAGTTAGCAACCGCTTCTTTCTCTTCAGCTTCGTCTTTCGCTTTGATAGACAAGTTGATAGAGCGAGATTTACGGTCTACATTGATAATCTTAGCTTCAACTTCTTGACCAACTTCAAGGAACTTAGTTGCATCTTCAACGCGGTCGCGGTTGATTTCAGATGCTTTAAGAGTCGCTTCAACTTCGTCAGCTAACTTAACAGTAGCGCCACGAGCGTCAACTGCAGTTACAGTACCTTTAACAAGCGCACCACGTTCGTTAGCAGCCAAGAAATCGTTGAACGGATCGCTGTTCATTTGTTTGATACCAAGGCTGATACGGTTGCCTTCAGCATCTACAGACAGGATAACTGCTTCAACAGTGTCACCTTTCTTGTAACGACGAATCGCTTCTTCGCCTTGTTCGTTCCAAGAGATGTCAGACAAGTGAACTAGACCATCGATACCGCCAGGTAAACCGATGAAGATACCGAAATCAGTGATTGATTTGATTGTACCTGAAACTTTTTCACCTTTGTCGTGGTCTTTAGCAAACTCTTCCCATGGGTTAGCACGAGTTTGTTTGATACCCAAAGAAATACGACGACGTTCTTCGTCCACTTCAAGAACCATAACATCAACTTCGTCACCAATCTGAACAACTTTAGATGGGTGGATGTTTTTGTTAGTGTGGTCCATTTCTGAAACGTGTACTAAACCTTCAACGCCTTCAGCGATTTCAGCGAAACAACCGTAGTCAGTCAGGTTAGTTACGCGCGCTTTAACGATAGAACCTTTAGGATAACGGTTCATGATCGCTAACCATGGATCTTCGCCTAATTGTTTAAGGCCTAAAGATACGCGATTACGTTCGCGGTCGAATTTAAGTACTTTAACAGTAACTTCTTGTCCAACTTCAACAACTTCTGAAGGGTGCTTGATACGTTTCCAAGCCATGTCAGTGATGTGAAGAAGACCATCGATACCACCAAGGTCAACGAACGCGCCGTAATCAGTAAGATTCTTGATAGTACCAGTAACTGTTTGACCTTCTTCAAGCTGAGCAAGAAGAGCTTCACGGTCAGCTGAAGATTCAGCTTCCATAACAGCACGACGAGATACAACAACGTTGTTACGTTTAGCATCAAGTTTAATTACTTTGAATTCTAACTCTTTGCCTTCAAGGTGAGTTGTGTCACGGATAGGACGAGTGTCTACCAAAGAACCTGGCAAGAACGCACGAACTGGACCGATGTCAACAGTGAAACCGCCTTTAACTTTACCAGAAATAACACCAGTAACGATTTCGCCGTCTTCAAAGATTTTTTCAAGTTTAGTCCAAGTTTCAGCACGTTTCGCTTTTTCACGTGATAAAACTGTTTGACCCATACCGTTGTCAAGAGCTTCAACAACAACATCAACAGTATCGCCAACTTGAACTTCAAGTTCACGTTGGTCGTTTAAGAATTCAGCGCGGTCAACAATACCTTCTGATTTAAGGCCAGTGTCAACTGTTACCCAGTCAGAGTCGATATTTACTACAACGCCTTGGATGACTGCACCCTTTTCAACGTTGAGGTTTAATTCGCTTTCTTCAAAGAGGGCTGCAAAAGATTCGGTCATGATATACCTGATAAGTCAGCGGTCTTGGATCAGACAAGGCCGGTTTAATTAAGCTTCCACATAGTCCGTAATAAACTGATCTAGCTATGCTTTTGCTGAAAATTCGTTAATTGGCTAACTGCTTGTCGACAAAATGGGTCATCAATTTGAATACTTCATTGATATTCAATTCTGAACTATCAATAATATATGCATCTGCTGCCGGTTTGAGTGGTGCGACCGTGCGCTCCATATCTCTTTTGTCTCGAGCTTGTATATTAGCTAAAATGTCGTTCATTTTAACATCTAGCCCCATCCCCTGCAACTGCTTTACTCGTCGCTCCGCTCGTGATTCAGCCGATGCCGTCAGATAAATTTTTGCTTGCGCTTCAGGGAAAATGGACGTTGCCATATCTCTACCATCTGCAACCAGCCCCGGGGCTTGTGCAAATGCACGTTGACGCTCCAATAGCGCCGCTCTAAGTTCAGGAACTACCGCAACTTTTGAAGCAAACTCTCCTACTCGTTCAGTACGAATGGTTTGAGTAACGTCTTCACCATCAAGCTGGACCACCGTACCTGACTCAGTTGTAACAAACTTTATGTCTAAATTTGTTGCAATTTTTACGCATTGCTCCAGTTCAGAATCCAGGCAATCGAGTAAATCCTGTTGATGTAATGACAGCCCGAGCAGACGATATAGAGCACCCGAATCAAGCAGATGAAATTGATAATGTGCTGCCAGTTTAGCCGCAAGTGTGCCTTTCCCGGAACCACTCGGCCCATCTATGGTAATAATTTGAACTGTCATTAATTTTCCACTTTACCCTATACAGTTTTAGCTAATTTCGAAAAACCTAGTTTAATCGCAGATTTAAGCTGTGCAAGGATTAATTTACTGATAAAAGGTGCACGTGCCTGCAATTCAATGGTATAGGTGACCAAGGTTTTGTCATCATCTTTAGCCTCAAACTCGATAATGCCTAAATGGTGTTTCACCAAAGGGTTTTTCACAATCTGGTATTCGATACGCTGATTCGGTTCCAGCAAGGTAATCTGCTCCCGTAAAGGCTTGACGGGACCAAAACCCATACGGCGTACCGAGCCCACACCATCCGGACGCTCAGGATCTGTAGAATCTTTAATCCGTTCAACCTGAATCGGTGCAAAAGCTACATTGTAGGTGGCATGCTTTGATAGCAAATCAAAAACCTGATCGATGGGTGCGTTAAATTCTTTTTTTACTTGAATAGAATTCATGACTTATCCTGATTTTTATTGACAATACTCATTGTCATTATAGTTTATATGATTTTAATTAATGATTTTGATTATTTAGAGATTTTTCTTGTAACTTCTGCATTTTTTTTTGCTCACGGCGCATCTTGAAAAAATTGCTGAGCTGCTGGGAACACTGTTCTTGCATACACCCTGCCTCATACTCGAAAACATGATTGTAGTAACCGGTTTCAAATAATCGACGCACGCTAATTAAGGAACCTGCTTTCGGTTCAGTTGCACCAAACACGACCCTGGAGACCCGTGCATGAATCAAAGCCCCAACACACATAGTACAAGGCTCTAAAGTCACATAAAGTACCGCGTCTTCAGGTAATCGGTAGTTATTCAGATTTGTACAGGCTTGGCGTAAAGCCTGAACCTCAGCATGAGCCGTCGGATCATTTAAAGAAATGGGTGCATTATGTCCTGCGCCAATAATCTGATTTTGACTGACAATCACCGCTCCCACAGGAATCTCCTGTTTTGAAGCGGCAATAGCAGCCTGCTCATACGCAAACTGCATCCAGTATTCATCAGTCAATTGTGTAGCATCAGTCATCTGCTTAACTGATGATACCGTAATGCTTCAACAGATCATTCCAGCTTTGAATATTGGTCACAGGCGGACAGTCAGACAAGATGGTTTTTAAAGAGAAATCACTGCCTTTTATCCATTCCGGAGACAGGTCTTTATCAACCAGACGCGCCCGTACACCTTCGACGAAATCAGGGTGACGAATCTTCCAGTTGGAGATTTGCGTTTCAAGCTCAAAAACTTCATTCCAAGAATGAACACGCTTGCCCCATTGCCATAGCAGCCAGGTTAATGCTGCTGTAGTAGGCGAACCTTTTTGCAGATTTTCACTCGCTTGACGAAGCCAGTCACTGCGTGCATCACTCAGCCCGATAATAGATTCATAGTCATGTTCAAAGTTCACACCACGGCAAACACTATGAATGACATCCAGTGAATTTTGTAAAGGTCCTGGACCCACCGGACGGTGCATACTGTTTAAAGTATCATCAATGGCACGAAAATCCCCTGCCGGATAATGTCCCCAATCAATATTCAGCACTTTGTCCAGCACATTATCACGCTGCGCATCACAAATATGGGTTGCCCAACCAATCCCATATGCACCGGCAGAGGTCATAATCGAACCGGTTAAACCAGTAAACAGACCAATTGCGCCTCGATCGGCCAAGAAACGTGTCGCACCGACATCCGGATACAGGCCGATATTAATTTCAGGCATTGCCAAACGCGAATAAGGCGTCACTAGGCGGAATGGTGCAGCCATAAACAGGCCCAGACCACCACCCATCACATAACCTTCACCCCAGACCAGTACTGGCTTGGCATAGTTATGCAGCAATAAATCTAGCGCATATTCTTGTTCAAAGAATTTGTTTGCGGTTGCAACTTCATCATTAATGACCAGCTGACGAAGTTTACGCACATCACCACCGGCACAGAAAGCCTTCGGGGTGGTCGAATCCAGCCAGATTGCTTTTACCGCATCATCATGGTGAAAATCTTGGAACACTTCTAAGAGTGCAGTAACGATAGATTCATCCAGGGCATGTAGAGATTTCGGCCGATTCAGGCGAACAATGCGCCAGCCGTTGATTGCTTCCTCTACAATCAGATCAGGATGATAACTTTTTAGTTCAGGAGATTGTGTCATGCGTCCAGCTGCCAATTGATCGGCTCAATGCCATTTTGTTTCAGATAATTATTTGCTTTTGAAAATACTTTACAACCAAAAAAACCACCACGATTTGCTGACAAAGGAGAAGGATGTGCAGCTTTCAATACCAGGTGTTTATTTTGATCGATACGTTGTCCTTTACGTTGTGCATAGGCTCCCCAAAGGATAAATACGATATGTTCACACTGCTCATTTAAAGCATCAATCACATGATCAGTAAAATCCTCCCATCCACGTTTTTGGTGTGATGTCGGCTGTCCTGCTTCAACAGTCAATACCGCATTGAGCAATAACACACCTTGTTCAGCCCAACGGGTTAAATCACCATGCTTGGGAACAGGAATACCCAGATCAGTATTTAATTCATGGAAAATATTACGTAAAGATGGCGGTAATGCAACCCCTCTTTGTACTGAAAAACTTAATCCATGTGCCTGATTGGGCCCATGATAAGGATCCTGACCCAGAATAACGACTTTAACACGGTTGAAAGGTGTTGTATTTAAGGCATTAAAAATAAGTGAATTCGGGGGATATATAATTTTATCGGCATGTTTTTCAGTCAGCAAGAACTGTTTTAGATCATCCATTTTGGCACTGAGCAAAAAATCGCTCAATGCATTTTTCCAACTTGCATCCAACTGGATTTTATCGAGTTTAGCTTGCTGTTGTTCCGTTAAAGACATACTTGCTTCCTAATTTTTTGACCAGCCCAAACTTTTTTCATTTTCTTCAAATTTGTACTTGAAGATCGACCGCTGGATTCTGGAATTTAATGCCTTGTTGTAATTTTTCATACATTCCAGGATCTGCCCATTCCGCTTGGACCTGTTCAGAAAATACAATCTGGTCAAGATTGAGCACACCCATTTGTTCATTTTCAATATCTTCAATAAAGCTTTGCGCATAACCGGTATCGGTTTCATGCACAATCACCGAATAGACCTCTACATCACCTTCCCCATTTTGGGTAATCGTCGATGCAAGCACCTGTTGTGCCAGATAGAAGAAAATGCGTGAGAACTGTTCTGCAGAAGGTGAAACAGGTAAAGATACCCAGCGGGCACTAAATTTTTTGCAAGCAGCAATATATTCAGCATCATCATATTGCCAGAAGCAAATTGCATGATCAAAACTGTCAAAAATATCTTTAATTACGCCTTTTAATAATCCGAAATCATAGACCATTTGACCATGATCAAGCTTGGACGCTTTAAGCAACAATTCAACTTTATAGCTATGACCATGAATCGAACGCTTACAGCGATCCGATGTGCAGTTTCGCACAATATGAGCATTTTCAAACTTAAATAACTTACGAATTAACATGTGCCGTGATGCAATCAAAAATCTGTGAATTAAATTTGATTATAAAGCAAAAGTGAAAGTTATAAAGCAAAAGTGAAATTCTGAACATTAATTTTACTGTTCAATAGCATTGAAGAAACTCATGCCGTTGAATGGATGTGTTTCTCATTTTTCATCATATCTCGGGATCTGATTAGAATGGAGCCATACTGCGAGATGCGATATACACCGACTTATCTTTTCGTACCAGATCACTACTGAACTGGCGTTTACGTCCGCCGAGCTGCACTTCAATTTTGGCTTTAAAATACGCAGATTTTACATCTAGCAAATTGCTTGTCTCACTTCTCACATCGGCACCAACCTGACTAAACGGCTCAATACCCCATAACTCATTCACACTGGAAAAATGCTCCAACTTGGCCTGGCGCTGTTGTAAAACCTGCTGCACCGCTTTGACATCCAGCTTGGGATCAAGACTGGCCAACAGCATCGCCGGAGCTGTATTAATGTTTATCTTGCTATCCATGGTTGGAACAGCACTGACATAATCAGCAATTTGCAGATATTTTTTTCCTTCAAAGCCGCGCACCATCTTCAGCTCTTCCACATTATGGAATTTACTGTTTGCCGGTAAATAACCTTGTGCCAATCCCTGATAATAACTGGCTTCTGCACCCATCGAGCCAATGGTTTCATTATCGGCATCTTGCCAGTCAATCACTGCCTCACTTAACTTTTCAGGTAATCCCACACGTAGCAGCAGTTTTTCAAACCATGCTTTTGCCTGAGGATTGGGCGTACCATCCATATTCACCAAGCTGTTTAAATTAAATTTGCCTGATTGATCCTCTAAAGTGCCCGCAATAAAACCGTCCTCTACAGGAAAAGCCGGCATCGGTTTGGCCCAGTTTTCCTGTAAATGATCAATAGCACCCGCATTTTCAGCATCATCGACCAAAAGCTCTGAAAAAAAGGCTTCAGCACTTTTGGCATATAGCAAGGATTGATTTTGGCGCATTAAATATGCTGTATTTTCAGCTGTATTGGCCTGTCTTTTGGCAATGGTCGCAGCGAGGATGGTGGCTAATGCCACCATGACCAAAATCGTAATTAAGGCAACACCCTGTTGCGGCTTTATGTTCAATTGGACCAAACCTTATAATGTAGAGTTATTTGTATCGCTATTTGCATTGTTATTTGAAGTGCCAGTTTGCTATTTTAAATAATCGGTATTTAATAAACTGAAAATCCACTCATAGGACACATCTTTGACGGTCAGTTTAATTTTAATGCCCTTCGGCAAGATCTGTTTTTGTGTAACATCGTTTAAATCTACCTGCGCCTCTGGCCATGCATTGAGTTCATTCGGATTCAACACCACAATTTCAAACTGGTCAACATCATTTAACAGCACACTGGATTCAGGCTGATCCCGCCCTGTACTGTTTAAATGACGGTATTTCAGTCGGTACAGTTTCTTTTCATCGGCACGATATTGATATTCCACACGCTCGTCCGGAGAAATACCTTGCTGTAAAGGATCAGTGACCCCGGTTTTACTAAAATTAAATCGACCATTTTGCAAAACCAAAGCAGGCTGAATATCGCCATTGATATTGGCATTCAGTGGCACAGCCTGAACAGTATCCCGCAGAATCTGCTGATAGGCTTCCTGCAACTGACCTAAATTGATCTCATGTTCAGCATTACGGTCTTTGACTTTAATTAAATAATCAAAGACTTTCCAGCCCAACGCGGAAAGCACACTAAAGATGGCAATTGCCACCAAAAGTTCAACCAAAGTGAAACCTTTTTTATTTTTTGCAGTCTGCTTTTTCATGCTTTGGCCTTCGGGTTGAAGAAAACCAAATGCGTCACTCCTGATTCAACCTTGCCACTTTCCACATTAAACAAACTGACCTGTACTTCTATGCGTTGTACATTTGGACTAATGGTCGATTGTGCAGACTTGTCAATTTGCCAAGTTTCACCTTGCTGGGTGACCTGTTTGGATTGGGTTCCCTGCAACCATTCCTGATTGATTTCCATCACGGCGACTTCATTCAAGGCCACGAATTGCGCCTTGGTTCTTAAAATGGCATTCGATGTTGCCTGAGTGTATTGCATCGCCACTTTGGTAAAAGCAATTGCAGCAGTGGCAAAAATCGCCAAAGCAACCATGACTTCCAATAGAGTAAAACCTGAGCGAGGATAAACGAAACAACGTTTCGTCCGAGCGCAAGACAAAGAGCTATGCTCGGAGTGAAGATTAAGTCGAGTAATACTCGACCTGAGAGGTGTCGCCTCGCAAGAAAGTTCGAAAGCTTTATTTGGAGAGCCGTGATGCCTGGAGTATCTAGCTTGCATTGATTTTACCCAGATGATCAATCTCGATTTCTTCGCCAATCGGGCGCTGTTCAAAATAAAATTGAATCCGTACCGGTTTGGCCTCGCCATTGCCCAGCCACAACAGCTGCGGTGCATTCGAATTCAATAAATCCTCATTATTGGCATTTTCATAAGCATGATCGAGTGAAGTGATGCTAAAAGAAACATGCTCGGGTAAAGCCCTTTGAGCAAATTCCGCATATGGTTGCCATTTTTTGTTTTCTTCAACAATTTGCGGGGCTACAGTTTGAATGGAAGGAATGATGTATTCAACCACCCCGTAACAGAATGGTGATACATCTGTCGCGCTGTGCACATCTAGGGCGAAAATGCGCGCCTGATCATTGGCTTCACGGTTAATCCTGCGTAAATCCATAATAAACACTTCCCGTGCCTGCATCGCTTTACGCTGGTCTACCCCGTTAATATTGGTCAAAATTAAAGAAGCCATGATTGCCATAATCACAATGACCACCATCAACTCGATTAAGGTAAAACCACGAACTGATAATGGTCGGATTGGCTTCATGGCATACCTTTAAGCAAACTGTTCCGCAGAACTGACCTGTTTTGGCATTGCCAGTGCCTGATCAATATAGGCTACGCGCAATGTGTCACGTGAACCCAAATAACGCTGGTAAAAACTGGAATTTAGAATAGCCGCAGCACCATGAGTTAGGGCCCAAATAGAGGCCAGATAATCGCGTGTCGACATGCTGCTTTGAATACTTTCCAGATAGCTTTCAGTCATACGAATAATAATCCGTAAACGCTGTTTTCTCACCTGATACAGTTCACTAAATAGTAGATTGATCCCAATACCGGTCGTAGACAAACGTTCTTCAATTTGATGGAACAGTACCGTGCGCTCAGGATGATGCAAATGATGCAACATAAAGAATGCCAGATGCTCGGGAAAAGCCTTCTCTGCATCCTTAATCATCTCGAGCAACATGTTCTCATTACGAATAATCAGAAGCATGTACAGTTCATCTTTACTCTGGAAATGCTTATATAAAGTTCCCTTCGCCAAATCGAGTTCTGCTGCCAATGCATCCAGTGTCATCCCTGATTCGCCATTTTCTAACAGCAACTGCTCTGCAACCTGAAAAATTAACGCTTCTCTTGCTCGAAACTGAGCCTGACGATCCATCTTCACTCTGTAATTCTCTTCTGCGCTTATATCAATTTAATTTATTTACTTTAAATTAAGGAGGTTTTCAAAGTTTTGCATTGTAATGAAAGCAATTTCCTCAACAGACTTATCATATACATCACTTAAGGCTTTGGCTACATAAGGCACGTATTTTGGTTCATTAGATTTTCCTCTATATGGCATCGGTGCCAGATAAGGACTATCGGTTTCAATCAGCACCCGATCTAGTGGAACCTGCTTCGCCACATCACGTAAATCCTGAGCATTTTTAAAAGAGACAATGCCGGAAAATGACACATAATAACCACAATCCAGCACAGCTTTTGCGGTTTCCCAGTCTTCAGTAAAACAGTGCAAAATACCATGCGTGGATTTTTCAGCCCGAATGATATCGACTGTATCGTGTTTCGCTGCACGGGTATGCACCACCACCGGTTTTTTTACTGCCTGTGAGGCATAAATATGGCGGGCAAAACATTCTTTTTGTTCAGCAATAAAATCGGTGCTATGAAAATAATCCAGGCCGGTTTCACCAATCGCCCAGACCTTTTCAGGCTGTGCCAGTTCAATCAGATAATCTGTAGTAGCACGTGCCATGATCGCAGGATCTTCACAAGGATGAACACCGACACTATAGCCCACATCAGCATGGCGTGAGGCAATTTTAGCCAGCTCGATATGGTCATCCAGATCAACAGAGATCGTCATGAATTTGGATACCCCTGCTTCACGCGCCTGAGCTAATGCCAAGTCCAGATTGCCATCATAAGGCGTTAAATCCAGCATGGTTAAATGGCAGTGAGTATCTACAAACACAGTGATTTCCTAAATCTTTTAAATATCTACATAGTGTAACTAGTTCGACCTTCAGACTTAAGACCTGTAAGCAACTTTTCAGCTTCTGATTTGTAATAAACGCCTTTTTCTCCGGTCAATTGCATACCAAAACCTTGTAATTTGATGCCATTTTGTTTCTGAGAGACCCAGATGACTTTGCCTGTTAAAGGAATTTTCTGTGATTGTTCGGGTAAGGTTGCCAGCACAAAAACTTCTTCACCAAGCTTAACCGGCTGTTTGGTCGGAATAAACAATCCTCCACCGACAACATAAGGCATATAGCTGGCATACAAAGTTTCTATATCCGGAATATTGGCATGAATAATACCGCCCATACGTGGTTGCATTTTTATTCCCCTTAAAAATATTTAAATGTTCATTAGTTTTATACACAATTGATCAAGCACTAAATTGCTTTGTACATTTTGCTCAATATATTGTTTAGCTTGCTGCAAATCAGAATAAACCGCAAATAAAAATTCCAAGGTATATTGTTCGGATAATGCACTCAAATCTAGATCGGAATTTTTAACTTGCTGACTGAGCTTGACACAAATTAAATCTGACAACAAGTATTCAAACATTTGCGCAAAGTCACTAAAATTTAAGACTTTATTCCACTTGGTCGCGATCGCCATGGGCATATTTTTTTGCGTGACCAGTTTTTGCCAGTCCGTTAAAAATTCTTGTCGCTTATTTAACCACTCCGTTTCAGCCAGCTGCATGGCCTGTAATGGCATCTGATTAGATAAATTCATCAACAGTTGTTTTTGCATTTGATCTAAATTGGGTAAATGCTCGGTTAAATACGCATCTGCTTGCGAAGAAGAAATACGGTCCAGCGCAAAATGCTGCAAACGGCTGCGAATCGTGGCTGGAAGTTTTAAGTAATGATCGGCCAGTAAAATAATGACTACCCGATCACCCGGCTCTTCCAAGGTTTTGAGTAATGCATTGGCAGAAGCGATATTTAAAGCTTCTGCCGGTTCAATCACAATCACACGCCAGCCATCTACAGTTTGCTGCACAAAGGGCAATAAATCACGGATTTTCTCAATCTTGATTTTGGCATTCTGCTTTTTATTGTCTTCATCTGTGCTGATATGAACATAGTTGGGATGGGTATCAGACTTTAACCACAAACAACTACCACATTCACCACAAGGGGCATTGTTTTCATGACGATTGGCACATAGCACCCAAGCCAAAAAATATTGTGCAAAAGCTTCCTTGCCACAGCCTTTTTTACCATAAAAAAGTAGGCCATGCCCCAGTTTGGGAAAGCGTCCGGTCAAGGTCTCCCAAACCGTTTGCTGCCATGGGTAGACTTGTGCCACAACATTATTTTGCATGGAGGAGTTCACCTTATTCGAAGCAAGAAACATCCATCTGATTTAAACGGTCTAAATCTGCCTGTGTATCGACACCCGGTGGCAAGTTGGCTTCTGCAACGGCAATGGCAATACGGTGACCATTTTCCAGTACACGTAATTGTTCCAGACTTTCCAGTTTTTCCAGCGCACCCATGTCCCAGGACACATATTCTTGCAGCAAATTCACACGGTAGGCGTACAAGCCTAAATGACGGTATGCCTGCTGATGTAATTGCTGAATTTCTTGTTTTGCACCATCACGGTCATAAGGAATCGTGGCACGGCTAAAATACAAAGCCTGGTTATATTTGGACATCACCACTTTTACAATACTGTCGCGCTGAAACTCTTCCAGACTATGAATCGGCTCACAGAGTGTCGACATGGAAGATTCTGGTTGCGATTCCAACAATTGCGCCACCTGCTGCACCAATTGAGCCGGAAGCAGAGGTTCATCACCTTGTACATTGACAATAATGTCTTCGCTGTCCCAGCCTTTAATGCGGGCAACTTCACTTAAACGGTCGGTGCCAGAAGGATGATCTGCACTTGTAATGACTACATCCACCCCTTCTGCACGGCACACTTCTGCAATACGCTCATCGTCGGTTGCCACACATAAATCATCAAAACCAGCCACTTTTTTTGCCTGATCCACCACACGTAGAATCATGGGACGACCATGAATTTCCAATAGTGGCTTGCCCGGCAAACGGGAACTTGCAAAACGTGCTGGAATAACAATATGTTTCATAAACAATGAACCTTAAGAAATTTGAATACCGAGTTGCTGTAACTGTTGATGCAAAACATCATAACACTGTGACGAAAGCACTGCTTCAACAGGAACCACCCAGATTTCCCGTTTAAAATTTGGATTTTGCTTTAATAATGGCAGCAGTTTTACTGCATCTTTTTCCGTGGTAATAATGGGATTGTTATCTTCAAACTGCAGATCCGTAATTTCATAATCATAGTGATCAGGAAATTCATGGCACTGAAACTGATGAATCCCCATGGAATCTAGAGTGTTGTAAAAACGCTGTGGAAAACCGATACCAACCACGGCATAAAAATTATCCGTCGGATTAAAAGATCTTTCATCTACCGCATCATTAAGCAAATAAGGCGCAGCAATTTCTAAATGCATATTCAGCGCAGAATTTGGCTGACTGGCATGCTCAATAACGGTTGCTGTGGTTAAGCGGCTTGGCGGTTCGCGTAAATATCCTTCCGGCAATAACTTTTGATTACCCAAACCACGATTCTGATCCAGCACAATCCACTCAATTTGTCGTGCTAAAGCCCAATGTTGCAAACCGTCATCACTGATAATTAAATCCAGCTTATGTCTGGATAACATATATTCGATACTATCTTGCCGGTTTGATCCCACTACCATGGGCACACCGGTAGACTGCACAATCAGACAAGGTTCATCCCCTACCACTTCAGGAACTGACTCCAAATCCACATAAGCAGGAAAAGGTCCTTTTCCACCGTAACCGCGACTGATGACACCGACACGAACATTTTGACTTTGTAGATAATTGACCAGTTGAATCAGCAATGGTGTTTTACCGCTGCCACCAACCGTAATATTACCAATCACCATCACCGGAACTGGAGATTGATAGCTGGCTTTAACGCCACATTGGTACAGTTTTTTATTCAGTAAAAAACCACCACGATAAATCCATGACAAAGGTCTAAGCACAATCAACCACTTGGCCTGTCTATTCCAAGCATCTTGAATAAATTGTGCAAATGACATAGATCAATTTTCCTCGAAATTACGCTGATGCAACTGATAGTAAGCCCCATGCTGGGCTATCAATTCTGCGTGCGTACCTTGCTCGACAATTCTACCGTTGTCCATCACCACAATGCGATCTGCATTTTCAATGGTTGATAAACGATGGGCAATCACAATCGTTGTCCGGTCTTGCATGGCTGCATCAAATGCTTTCTGGATAAAATACTCTGATTCATTATCCAGTGCACTGGTGGCTTCATCCAGAATCAGGATCGGTGCATTTTTCAAAATGGCACGTGCAATGGCAATACGCTGGCGCTGTCCACCTGAAAGATTCAGGCCTTGTGCGCCAAGTTGCGTATCATAACCTTGTGGCAAAGCCATAATAAAATCATGTGCATAGGCAGCTTTTGCAGCTGCAATAATTTCTGCATCAGTAGCATTTTCAAGCTGCCCGTAGGCAATATTTTCACGTACAGTGCGGTTAAACAACACCACCTGCTGGTTTACCATGGCAATTTGTGTACGTAAAGTATTAATTTCCAGCTCTTGGATGGCATACTGGTCTAAATAAATATTACCTGAACTCAACTCCTGAAAACGTACCAGCAAATTGACCAGAGAAGTCTTACCTGCTCCTGAACGCCCCACCAAGGCAATGGTTTCACCCGCCTTGACGTCAAGGTTAAAATCATGAATCGCATGATGACCATCTGGATAAATTAAATTAGCCTGCTGAAATTGGATATTGCCTTTCAGCATTGGCGTAGCCGTACCGGTATTTTGCTCTTCCGACAAATCCAGCAACTCAAAAACGGAATGTGCTGCAGCCATACCACGTTGTAATTTTTCATTGACATCGGTTAAAGCTTTAATTGGCTTGCTCAACATCCCTGCTGCAGTAATATAAGCAACGAATTCACCCGCGCTGGTATCGCCTAAAATTTCTGGTCGTAACGCAATCCAGATAATAATTGCCATGGCGATCGACATAATCAACTGTACAATCGGGCTATTCAGTTGCTGTACCACCACCATTTTTAAACCGCGTCTTAAATTTTCCAGCGAATTGTCACGGAAACGCGTTTGTTCGTAGTCTTGTCCGCCAAAACCTTTAACAATTAAATTCCCATTCACCGTTTCCTGTACCACATGGTTAACATCACCCATAGTATCCTGAACTTGCAAGGATAATTTACGCATGCGTTTTGATGCTTGACGAACCAGCAACCCCATCAGTGGAGCAAAAATCAGAATAATAAAAGTAAGTCGCCAATTGCTATATAACAGATACCCTAATAATCCGAGGGTAATCAGACCTTGTTGTACAATGGTTTTTAGAGATTCAGATGAAGCAGCCGTTAATTGCTCCACGTTATACATGATTTTAGCGGTGATATGCCCGCTGGTATTATCCAGATAATATTGCGATGGAAGCTTAAGCAGTTTGGCGAAAACTTCCTGACGAATATTAAATACCAAATTCCGAGAGATTACTGCGGTATAATAGCCCCCAACAAAGGAACCTAACCCGCGAAAGAACATCAATAAAATAACCAGAAAAGGAAATATGGAAGTAAAGCCTTGATCTCGATTCTGGATAGCGGTAATAATTTTTTCCAGTAATTTTGCAATAGATACTTCCGTTGCCGCACTAATTGCAAAACCGATAAAAACCAGTATCGCTACACCCCAAAAAGGCTTCAGATAGCCCAAAAGACGTAGATAGACTTTAAAATCCTGCTTCACTCATAACCCCTAGACGGAACTTTGGTACTAATATTGACGTTAACAAAACCTAACTGTCCTGCTACATCCATCACACGAATCACATCCTGATGCGTTGCCTTGGCATCCGCAGCAATAACAAACATTAAATCACGTCGATCATTGGAAATCTGTTTAATTGCAGTACTTAAATCTACAACATCTTTGCTGGCAATTGATTGTCCATTAATGGAATAGTGACCAGAAGCATCCACTACTACTTCAATTTTATGATCATACTGTTTAGGGGGCACGCCTTGCGCATCAGGCAAGGTTAAATTCATGCGGCTAAACTGGTTGAACGTGGTAGATAACAGTAAAAAAACCAGGATAAACAGCAAGCAGTCAATCATGGGGGTTAAATTAATATGAATATCTTCAACTTGTGTGCGTTTGAATTTCATTTTTCACCACCTTAACCCGCTTTTCTAATATCTTGTTCTTGATCTGTAGAATTTTGATAGAAAAGTGCCGCATGAAATAAGGTCGATTGCTGTTCAAGCTCTGCAATATATTCTTGTACCAAACGCTGAAAATAGCGATAGGCAAACAGTGCAGGAATGGCAATAAACATCCCTGCTGCCGTGGTAATCAACGCTTTGGAAATACCAGGAATCATTAAAGTAGGATTACTATTGGTGCCTAAATCAATCACCAAGAAGGATTCAATAATACCCAGTACGGTACCCAACAAACCCAATAATGGTGCTACCGCACTTAAGGTTCCCAAGAAGTTAATGTTTTTTTCCAGATAACCAATTTCTTGGGAAGCAGTGGTTTCCATTTGTGCACGGGCAAATAGTTCATTTTGATTTTTACTTTGGTAACCCGCCATAAAAATGCGCCCCAAAGTACTGCTTTGTAAGGCTTGATCCTGCTTTAACTGCTGAATGACCATATCAATATTTTGCACCTGATTTAACAGCAATACCTTAGGCAAGATCATTGTTCTTTTTAAGCGAATAAAGCGCTCAATCGTGATTGCTACAGTAAAAATTGAACATAAAACAAGGGGAAGCATGAGCCACCCACCCGCCTTAACTAATTCCCACATATGTTTTCCCCAATAAAAATTTTAAAAATTATTCTGCAAAGCAGATATTTAATATCCCATCCAATTCATCAAGTGAATGGTATTGAATGACAAGTTTCCCCTTGCCTTGTTTATTATGGTCAATTTTCACATCTGCGCTGAAACGCTCTGCCAGCCGCTGTGTCAGTTGCTGAATATCGGGTGCAATTTCAGCTTTCGGTTTTTCTTGTTTTGGCGTATTCAAGTCGCGCACCAGTTGTTCGGTTTGGCGTACAGATAAACTTTTCTCAATCACATGCTCTGCAACCTTAAGCTGATCTTTCGCTTTTAAGGTCAAAATTGCACGCGCATGCCCCATATCCAGCAAACCTTGCTGCATGAAGTCTTTTACCGATTCAGCCAGTGTCAGTAAACGCAACAAGTTACTGACTGTAGTACGCGCCTTACCGACCGTATCGGCAATTTCCTGATGACTTAAACCAAATTCTTCATGAAAACGCTGGAGTGCCATCGCCTGATCGATCGGGTTTAAATCCTGACGTTGAATATTTTCAATCAATGCCAAGGCAATGGCAACCTGATCATTCAAGTCACGAACAATTGCAGGAACTTCTGTCAAACCCGCCAGTTGTGCTGCGCGCCAGCGACGCTCACCGGCAATAATTTCATAGGGATGCTTTTCATCATCAATTGGACGAATCACAATCGGCTGCATCACCCCATGCTTTTCAATCGATGCTGCCAGTTCCTGAAGATCTTGCTCATGAATAAAACGTCGCGGTTGATATTCACCGCGCTTGAGTAAATGGACATTAATCTGTTTCAGCTGACCATGATCTAATGCTTGTGCTTCCATTTGTAATTTTTCTTTCTGGATTGAGCCAAGCAAGGCATCCAGACCACGACCTTTTGCTAGTCCGCGTTTTTTTGTGGTCATGCGTTACTTCCTTTTTTTACTTTACTTTTCTTTAACATTTCAGCTGCCAGATTCAGGTAAGCAACTGCACCCTTGGAGCTTTTTTCAAAATAGATAATCGGCAAACCATGTGCAGGGGCTTCAGCTAAACGTACATTACGCGGAATCACCGTATCGTATAGTTTTTTGCCAAAATACTGTTCAAGCTCTTCTGAAACATCACGGGTTAAAGCATTACGTGCATCGTACATAGTGCGCAAAACGCCCACGATTTGCAGATCCGGATTTAGGGCTTGCTGAATACGGTCAATGGTTTGGGTTAAATCCGCCAAACCTTCCAGAGCATAGTATTCACATTGCATCGGAATCATTACACCGTGTACGGCAGCCAAGGCATTCACCGTAATCAGACTTAAGCTGGGCGCACAGTCAACAATAATATAATCAAAAGAAGACTCTATTTCTTGCAATGCTTCACGCAAAATATATTCGCGGCCATCCTGTTCGGCAATCGCCAGTTCTACACCGGCCAGATCACGGTTAGCTCCGAGAACTTTATAGCCGACTTCTGCTTTGGTAATTGCAGTTTCAATTGGGACTTCGCCCAATAATACATCAGTGACCGAATACAACAGATCATTTTTCTGGATCCCGGAACCCATCGTGGCATTGCCTTGTGAATCCATATCCACAAGTAAAACGCGCTTTTTTAAAACAGCTAACGATGCTGCCAAATTTACTGCGGTTGTGGTTTTACCTACGCCACCTTTTTGGTTCGCAATCGCAATAATTTGTGCCATGGTGACCCCAATCCTTCGAAAAAATTAAATATGTTTCAATAAAAGCAAATGACGTTGTTCGTCTAAACGCGGAACTTTCAGTTCAATAATCTCAAAACTGAATTCATTTTTTAAAGCCTCTACTTCATCCGCAGGGATTAATCCTTTCATCGATGCAATAATACTGTGCGCATGCATAAAGGGTTTAGAAGCGACAACAAAATCAGTTAAAGAGGCAAATGCACGACTGGTAATGACATCGAACTGCCCCAGCTCCTGAATACTTTCCTCATTTTCGACACGCGTCTGTACGGCAACCACATTTTTTAGTTTTAAATCGGCAATAAACTGTTTCAGGAAACGGATTTTTTTACCGTTCGAGTCTAGCAACACACACTGACGCTCAGGCTGACATAATGCAATGATCATGCCTGGCATACCTCCACCGGTTCCGATATCCAGCAAGCGGCCTTGAGGCAAATCTTTCAAAATACTCAAGCTATCCAGCAGATGCTTGACCAGCATCTCTTTCGGATCACGAATCGCGGTCAAGTTATATGCTTTATTCCACAGTACCAAAGCATCCTGGTATTTGAGTAATAAATTTAAAGCCTCATCGCTAAGCTCCAAACCCAAAGCTTGACTACCCTGCTTAAGTTCTTTGAAAAACTGGTGCATATACAAATAACGTCTCGAAAAGTTAATGGAAGTATACCGATTTATACAACAAGTCACAGTAGCTTGTGCTTAGTGAATATGCACTTAATCGTACAAGCCTTGCTTAATTTGTTGATCCAGTACATTTAATCGCTCGGGAGTGCCAACATCTACCCAGACACCCTGCATTTTAGATGCAGTAATTTGCTGTTCAAGCATCGCTTGCTTTAATAAAGGTGCTAGTGGTCGTTTACCATTTTCCAGGCCTGCAAACATCGCAGGATGAATCACTGCAACGCCACTATAAGTCAGTGCTTCACCTTGCTGTGCCTGATCAAAAGTATAAGCCCGGCCATGAGCAAGGATAAAGTCACCGTTGGGATGTTGAGCCGGATTATCGACAAAAACCAGATGAGCAAGGTCATCCTGCAATTTCACATCAAATAAGGTCGCAAAATCCATGGTGGTCCAGACATCACCATTGACCAGAATAAAAGGTTCTTCGCCCAAAAGCGGTAAGGCATTAATAATCCCCCCCGCAGTTTCTAGTCCTTCACCCTCATGTGACCACAAGATATTGACGCCAAATTCTGACCCATCACCCAAAGCTGAGGCCAGTTTTTCGCCCAACCAGGCCGTATTGATGACAATTTCAGTGATGCCAATACTTTGCAGTTTTTCAATATGCCAAACTATCAAGGGCTTTCCACCCACTTCCAGCAAGGGTTTTGGCGTATGCAGGGTCAGTGGACGCATACGGTTACCCAGCCCTGCAGCAAGAATCATGGCTTTCATTTATGCAGCAACCTCATAACGACCATATTTGGCTTCAAATTTCGGCATCACCTGAGTTTGAATAAACTGTATAAAGGGTTGCAGTTCTGCATAAGGCTGACTTTCTTCCAGTAAATACCACATGACACGCGGTAAATCTTTGAGATAACCTGATTTGCCATCGCGTTCAAACAGGCGCACAAAAATACCCAAAATTTTGATATGACGCTGAATCGCCATCATGTCGGCATCTTTTTTAAACTGCTCGAAATCACGATCCTGCTTTGCCGATTCAGGCAACAGATCATAGAAGGTCTTAAACCATGTATAAACACGCTCTGCGTTCCATTGCACATAGGCATCGCGGGTAATTGAAATCAGGTCATAGGTATCTGCACCAATCACAGCATCCTGAAAGTCAATCACCCCCAGATCGGTTTCGCCTGCAATTTTCATTAAATTACGGCTATGGAAGTCGCGATGCACAATCACTTGCGGTTGTGCCAAAGCTGCGTTGGCTAAAATGGCAAAGGTGCGTTTAATTAAGCCACTTTCTTCTGCTGTTGGCTGAATGTGCAATGAAGGCAACATCCAGTCGGTCAACAGTTCCATTTCCGAAATCAGTTTTTCATAGGAATAATTTTGAAAATGATTTGTCCCATCAATGGCTTGTAATTGAATCAGCTGTTTAAAACTTTGCGCATAATAAGCATCTACAGTTTGCTCATTCAGCAAGGTCGAAAGTAAAACATCACCAAAATCTTCCAGCAGCAAGAAGCCCAATTCCAGATCTTTGGCAACAATATGCGGCACACGCACACCATTCTGATCAAAAAATTCATCAATCGTCACAAAAGGCCCACAATCTTCTTTTTCTGGTGGTGCATCCATGAGCATAAATGTTTTATTATTCAATTTGATTCGTGCATAACGACGGAAGCTTGCATCGCCTGCCAAAAAATGCGTCTCAAATTGATCTGAACCAAGTACAGATGTAATCCATGTTTGTATCAATTGTTCACGTTGTGTATTCATTTGCGATAAATTCTAATACAGGCTGAGTTTTTAAAGTGCTAAGTGTAGCCACTTATCAACTTTTTCTCTATGATGCGAGAATAATTAATTGCGATTAAGCATACTTGGTTAATGATACAAATGAAGCATCAGTTTAAATTTAATCCTTTAGCGACTGCTATTTTAACCCTTTTATGTGGCAGCTCGATCTCAAGCTATGCTGAATCTACAATTCCAGCTTCGACTGTCGACAACCAAAAAATGAAAGACAGTATTCAGGAGTCATATCCTGGACAACAATTTTTTGAACAATACTATGTAGACAAATCAGCACCTGAAGCTCAACAACGTCAAGGGCAGTATTTGAGCTCTGCTTATTGCAAAGGCGCCTGGATTACACCAATCAGTCCGGAGACCAAAGCTGCAGATCCAGACAATGCCACATCTACAGTGACTGCAGATTATGGTCATTTTGACCCGAATGGCGACTCTGTTCTTGAAGGCAATGTATTAATTGACCAGCAAGGCCGCCAAATTCGTGCCGATAAAATCACCATCGACCAGACCCAAACCTACGCCAATGCACAAGGTCGCGTGCAAATGGCACAAGCCGGCTTACTGGCACAAAGTGACCAGATCAATTACAACTTAAAGACCCAGCAAGGCGATTTAAATAACAGCTTTTATATTTCTGAAGAGCAGCATGCACATGGCCGTGCAGAAAAAATTGCCCGCACTTCAGAAAATATGGTGGTGATGAATAACGCCACCTACAGCACCTGTCCACCCGATGAAAAACCAGGCTGGAAAATTCAGGCTGATAAAATTACCTTAAATAAAGAAACCGGACGCGGTGAAACGCGCGGCACCAAACTTTATGTCAAAGAAGTACCAGTGCTTGCAGTACCTTATTTCAACTTCCCGATTGATGACCGTCGCACTACCGGTATTTTGACCCCAGGTTTTGGATTTACCAACGATGGTGGCGTAGAACTTACAGTTCCTGTTTATTTAAACTTGGCACCTAATTACGATGCAACCCTTACACCGCGCTATATCGGTAATCGCGGCGCAATGCTTGAAGGCGAATTCCGCTATTTAACGGAAAATTACGGCACTGGCAGAGTATCGGGCGGCTACTTGGTTTCAGATAACGAATACAACGACCAAGACCGTAAAGGCTTGCAATTTTTACATAACTGGCAAATCAACAACCAGTTTTCTACCAATATTGAATATAACTATGTTTCAGATAAAGACTATTTCTCTGATTTAAATAACAATCCCAACTCAAAAACAGAATTAAACTTGCGCCGTGCCTGGCAGCTCAATTACGGCAATGGAATTCCAGGATTATCTGCGCAACTCAAAGTTGAAGATTTCCAAACGCTCGATAAGACCGTTTCATCTGTAGACCGCCCTTATGCACGTCTGCCACAATTTTTATTGAATTATAAAACTGGCAATCCCTTAGGTTTGCAATATGAATTCAATAATGACACCGCTTACTTTAAAAAAGATATTACTGATTTCAATAGCCCAAACAACGAACCAAGCGGTACCCGTATTTACAATGATTTTGCAGTGCGTTACAACTATCGTACTCCTTGGTCATTTATGATTCCTGAGATTTCACTGCGCAATATAAATACCGTATATGATCAAAATACGATTGCTGCTCAGAATATTAGCTCATCAGATGAAACAAAGACCGTCACCGTCCCCCAATTCACTTTAGATACCGGTTTAACCTTTGAAAAAGAAGGTAAATATCTGCAAACGCTTACTCCTCGCGCTTTTTATGCCTATGCACCGTATAAAAACCAGGATGGGCATCCAAACTTTGACTCGGCTCCTGCATCCATCAATTATGATCAGTTATTCAGTCCACGTCGTTTCTATGGACATGACCGTTTAGAAGACAATAATTTCCTGTCTTTAGGACTAAGTTATAGCCTGTTTGATGAAGTAGGTTTAGAACGCTTGAAAACTAGCGTGGGTCAAAGCTTCTTTTTTGAAGATCGCCGGGTAACGCTAGAAAATGAAACTGATCAGTTTGATACTGAACGTCGTACCGGCCCTATTTTAAGTGTCTCTAGCCAACTGTCACAAAATTTCACCATTGGCGCAAATTCCGCATGGATGTCGAATGGTGATAATGCACAGCGTGATCTGCAATTGTATTACACAGGTAATCAGGGAAATCTTTATAATCTGGGTTATTTCTACCGCAAAGACATTCCAAACCGTCAAGACCAGTATGATCAGGTTGTCGCATCATTCATTCAACCTGTAGCAAATAACTGGCGTATTTTAGGTCATGCCCAATATGATATGGACAATAATGTCGCTCGCGAGTATTTACTCGGTGTAAATTATGAGTCCTGTTGCTGGGGCATTTCGGTGTATGGCCGCTCTTACTATAATGACCTAGACAACTTGAACGATGATGGTGTTTCACCCAAACGTGCCATTATGGCAGAAATTAGCCTCAAAGGCTTAGGCGGTTTCAACAACAAGCTTTCATCTTTACTAGAAAACCGTATTTTAGGTTTCAATAATATTAATCAATCTTGGACACAACGTTAATGAAGACAATACAGTTAAAACATTTTTTTAAAGCGACTGCGCTTGCTTTAGCCTTATCTTCATCAATGACTACATTTGCTCAATCCTCAGATGAAGTGGTTGCAGTGGTAGATAACAGTGTCATTTTAAAAAGTGATTTAGAACAAGGTATCGCAGAACTCAAACATCAACTAGAAACACAAAAAAAACAGCTGCCACCAGAACAATATTTACAGCAACAGGCACTTGACCAGCTCATTATTCGTCAAGCACAACTTGAACAAGTTAAACGCTACAATATCAAGCCAAATGAAAGAGAACTGAATGAAGCGGTGCTTAAGGTCGCAGGTCAATCGGGAAGCAAAAGTTTAGAAGCCTTCCAGCAAAAGCTTGACGGTATTGCACCGGGGACTTACGAATCCTTGCGCAATCGCATTGCAGAAGATTTAGCAATTAATCGTCTGCGTCAACAAGTGGTGATGTCCCGTATTAAAATTAGCGATCAGGATGTAGAAAACTTCTTAAAGACGCCACAAGGTCAAGCCGCTTTAGGGAACCAAGCGCATGTTATTCATATCCGTGTAGCTGGTGATGACCAAGCAGCCTTAGAAAAAACTGCAAAACTTGTCAAAGCTGAACTGAATAACAGCAATGATGTTAAAGCGATTGACCAAAAGTTCACCACCAAGACGGTTAAAGTGGAAGGTGCAGATATGGGCTTTAGAAGCCTGTCTGATATCCCGGCTGAACTGGCAGCCCGTGTAAGTACGCTGCAAGAAGGTCAGACTACAGACCTGATTCCAGTTAGAGACGGTATTCATGTGTTAAAATTGATTGAACGTAAAGGTGGTGCGCAAAAAGCGATCGTATCGCAATACCAGACACGTCACATTCTCATTCAGCCTTCGGAAGTAGTAAGTCCTGAAAATGCCAAACAACAAATTGACAGTATCTATAACCGCTTAAAAGCGGGTGAAGATTTTGCCGTATTGGCATCAACTTTTTCCAATGATCCGGGTTCTGCACGTGATGGCGGCAGCTTAGGCTGGGTGAACCCGGGCGTTATGGTACCTGAATTTGAGGCGCAAATGAAAAACACGGCTGTCGGTCAGATCAGTGCACCCTTCCAGACTCAATTTGGCTGGCACATTCTTCAGGTTACAGATATGCGCCAACAAGATATGACACGTGAATATCAACAACGCATGGCACGTCAAATTCTGGGTGAACGTCAATTCGATGCTGAACTGGATAGCTGGTTACGTGAAATTCGTAGTAATGCCTTTGTAGAAGTCAAAGACCCAAATCTAGACCGTAAAAAAAATAAATAAGCCTCAATTGATTTGAGCCCAAAAACCAGTTGTTTAAGCAACTGGTTTTTTATTACCCACAAGAAAACTAATTAAGGGTTATTGATATTTCATATATAAATTTATGCCCAAATTGAGCAAGCATAGATGAATTGTCTACAATCTTTAGTCCATTCATTTGCTTCAAAATAAAAAAGCCTCTCATAAAGAGAGGCTTTTAAAAATTAACAATTAACGATTATTTTCATCGTCTTGAGAATCTTCAAATTTTGTTTCGCCTTCAAAACCTGGGTTTGCTTGACCACCGAAGCCGCCTTGACCACCGAAACCACCTTGGCTACCGAAACCACCTTGGCCACCGAAACCACCTTGGCTACCGAAGCCACCTTGGCCACCGAAACCACCTTGATTACCACCGAAGCCACCTTGACCACCGAAGCCACCTTGACCACCGAAGCCACCTTGAGGCTGACCACCACCAAAACCGCCAGCACCTTGAGCACCAGCAGGAGCACCAGCAGGACGTGGATTACGTGCAGGAACAACTGTAGAAATCGCATGTTTGTAAACCATTTGGCTTACAGTATTTTTTAACAAAACTACATATTGGTCAAATGATTCAATATGACCTTGTAATTTAATACCATTCACAAGGAAGATAGAAACAGGAATACGTTCCTTACGGAGAGAATTTAAGAACGGATCTTGTAAAGTTTGACCTTTAGACATGTTATAACTCCAAAAAATTAAAAATCAGCGCAAAAAACTATCTTTATTTCTCAATAAAAATTATAAAAAAGATAGTTATTAAATTTTGCTTTATCCGTAACACTTTCGCAAGTCTTCTTGAGCCTGCTTGACCGTCAAATATGTTTTAAAATTATGCGATTCTTGCAAAGATCTTAACCAAGTATATTGACGTTTTGCCAGTTGTCGTGTTGCAAATAAAGACTTATCCTCCATTTCCTGTCGTTTTTTGATACTTAGATCACTTTTTTGTATAAATTCTAGAGCTTGACGATAACCAACTGAGCGCATGGATGGCAAATTATCATTTAAATCGTATTTTTCAATCAGTCCTTCCACTTCATGTAAAAATCCGATATCCCACATGGTTTTTAAACGTTGTTCGATACGCTTGTGTAATTCTACACGATCAGGTAATAAGGCATGATTATGAAATGTGTAACGATATGGTATATTTTTGGGTTGTTCAGCTTGTAGTTTTGTAATTGGCTGTCCAGTCAGCTTAAATACCTCCAAAGCGCGAATGATGCGCTGTTTATCACTGACCTTAAATTTCTGCCCCGCCAGAGCATCAACCTCACATAATTCCTGATAAACCGACTCCCAGCCTTCACGCTCTGCTTTAGCCTCAATTTCTGCACGTACTGCATAATCGGAACTGGGCAAATTACTTGACAATCCCTCTAATAAAGCCTTGAAATACAGCATGGTACCACCCACCAGAATAGGTGTTTTACCACGTGCATGGATATCATCAATTAAGCTACAGGCATCTTCTACAAACTGTGCGGCCGAATACACTTCTAATGGAGTGATAATATCGATTAGATGATGCGGATAACGTGCCTGCTCTTCTTTCGTTGGCTTCGCGGTACCAATGTCCATATCTCGATAAACCAGCGCAGAATCAACAGAGATTAGCTCAAAATGACCCTGCTCATAAAGTTCACATGCCAAAGCGGTTTTACCACTTGCAGTTGGTCCCATTAAATTGATGACCGGCAATTGATTCGACATGTACAACTACTCTCCTCGAGCAAAAAGTTTATCTAATTGTGAAAGTGGAAATGCACGCCAAGTTGGACGTCCATGGTTACACTGACTGGCAAATTCGGTTTGTTCCATTTGCCGCAGTAAAGCATTCATTTCCGAAAGACTTAAAATACGATGCGCACGTACAGCACCATGACAGGCCATACCTGCTAAAATTTGGTCACGCTTTTGCAACAATCCCTGTACTTCATCATTAGGATCAAGGTCATTGAGCAATTCAGGAACCAAAGCAGCAAAATCTGCCTTGTGCAAAATGGCAGGAACACTACGAACAATTACCTGTTCATCGCCATATTGATCTATTTCCAAACCCAGACGCGCCAACTGGCTTTTTAAATCATCCACCCGCATGGCTTGCATACGGCTAATACTAATTACTTTAGGAATCAGCAATTGTTGTGATGTCCAGAATTCAGGCTTATCCCATGCGGCTTTCATTTGCTGCAACACAATGCGTTCATGTGCGGCATGCATATCGACAATAATCAGGCCTTCAGAGTTTTGTGCCAGAATATAAATGCCGTGTAACTGTGCGATTGCAATTCCGAGCGGATGCTCATCTACATAGGTCGATTGCGACTTTTCACTATTATCACTATTACTTAGGCTATTGATTTGAGAAGAAACAGTATCAGTTTCTTCTCTTAACGGTGCCAGATAGCTTTTCAAGGCATTATTCAGCTGTTGTGAACCTGCATAGCTATTTGCAGCCTGAGATGAAGCATAATGTACCGTTTGCGGACTGCTGGCATTAAAATCACTGAGCAAATCGGTGGAAATTTGCGCTTCCGGTTGTGGCGTATACGCATCTACCGCTTTATGCAGTTGAAATTGTTCCTGATAACGTGGTTGCGGCTGCAGCGCAGCAATCTGGTCTGCTTCATCCCTTTTCATGGCCGAAGCCAGTTCTGCTGTGGCCGTTTGAAATTCAGACAATTTTTCTTTAGCAAAATGACGTACAAACTCGTGTACTTCACGCTGGTTTAAAAAACGGATTTCATGTTTGGTTGGATGCACATTGACATCGATATTTTCAGGATCAACCTCTAAAAACAGCAAATACGCCGGATGTTGATGACCATGCAGGATACCATCATAGGCCATACGCAAGGCATGCGAGATGGTTTTGTCCTTTACAATCCGGCCATTCACATAAACATATTGCAAATCGGCCTGCGCACGCGCATCTGAGGGATGCCCCAACCATCCGGACAAGCGCATATTGATACTGTCGGCATCAATCCAGTACGCATTTTCGGTAAATTGTCGGCCCAAGAGCTGCTGCACTCGCTGAAAACGCAGCTCACCACTATCTGCAACCGGCAAATTCAGCCGAATAGTGTTGTTATGCTCCAACACAAACCGGATATCAAAATGGGTCAATGCCAGACGGCGCACGATCTCTTCAATATGACCAAATTCAGTCGCCTGTTTTTTTAAGAATTTGCGCCGCGCCGGTACATTAAAGAATAAATCCTGTACCCGAATATGGGTGCCTTTTTGTGTTGCAACCGCCTGAATTTCCTGATGATCAAAAGCTGTGCCGTTCACTTCCACCTGATAACCGATGCCTTCATCATTTTGACTGCTAATCAGGGTCAGGCGTGACACTGCAGCAATCGATGCCAAAGCTTCACCACGAAAACCCAAGCTGACAATGGCATGTAAATCCTCTGCTGTCTGGATTTTACTGGTGGCGTGCCGCATGACGGCCAAAGCCAAATCGTCAGGATGAACCCCATGACCATTGTCAATGATTTCAATCAGGGTACTGCCGCCTTGCTCAACCCGAATAATAAGCTCCGTCGCACCCGCATCAATTGAATTTTCTAATAATTCTTTGACCACCGATGCTGGACGTTCAATCACCTCACCTGCTGCAATCTGGTTCGCCAGTGCAGGATTAAGGGTATGAATACGACGTTCGCTTAAATTATCACGCATTGTTAAAATGGCTCTCTAATGCTTGGTTTAATGCTGCAGACGAGAAACTTAAACTCGCAGTACGCGTCAGTTCATCTTCAGACTTTTCAATATTGATAATCAGGTCAGGCTGTGGAATTTCATCGCCACCTTTGGATGGCCATTCAAATAAAAATAGCGCATTCGGCGTTTCCAAATAGTCACGAATGCCCATCAACTCCAGTTCATAAGGGTCATTTAAACGGTATAAATCGAAATGGAAGATGTCTTTTCCATGAATATTATACGGTTCCACCAAGGTATAAGTGGGGCTTTTTACCGCACCTTGATGGCCTAAACTTTGCAAAAAATAGCGTGTCAGTGTGGTTTTACCCGCACCTAAATCACCAATTAAATAAATTACACCTGTTGTAAAATGCTGCGCCAAAACCTGTGCTAAATTTTGGGTATCGTCTTCATTGTTTAAAGCCAAATTAAATGAATACTGCATATTACTCACGACAAGATTCAAAAGAACAATTATGATAGCATCGCACCGCTTTATTGCCCATGTTCACACTTCCAAATATGGAACTTTTCCTGCATTTCATTGTAAATAGCAGTGATTTTATGCACAGCAGATTGATCTACGACAAATCACATGACCAGTACTGAATTTCTTCCGCCCATGATTGATGGTGTTAGCGCAAGTAAAGTTTTTCTTCCTAAAACCTCTCCTGCACCGAACAGTGTCTATCAATATCTATGTCTGCAGTTCCCGCATATTGAAGCTGCTGAATGGCAACAACGTTTTACTGATGCTTTAATTTATGATGCCGCAGGCAATATCTTAACAGTTGATGCACCTTATAATGAAAATAGCCATGTGTTCTATTACCGTTTTTTAGCCCATGAAATACCTGTTCCTTTTGAACATAAAGTTTTATTTGAAAACGAACATTTGCTGGTCATCGATAAACCGCATTTTTTAACCATCAGTCCGACAGGGCAATACGTACAGGAAACCCTGCTGGTACGATTAAAAAAACAGACCGGCAATGAATTTCTAACCCCGATTCATCGTTTAGATCGCGAAACTGCCGGTGTGGTTTTATTCTCCAAACAGGTTGCTAGCCGTGCAATCTATCAGGAGATGTTCGCCAAACGTGAGGTGAAAAAAACCTATCACGCTATTGCACCGTTTCATGCCACTTTAACATTTCCATGTTATACACGTTATCGTATGGAAAAAGGTGAACCCTTCTATACCATGCAAGTGGTTGAAGGCAAAATAAATAGTGAAACAGAGATTGATCTGATCGAACATGATAGAGCATGGGGAAAATATGAGCTAAGACCAACCACCGGCAAGCAACACCAACTGCGGCTGCACTTAAGTAGTTTAGGCATTGCCATTAAAAACGATCCCTTTTATCCAACAGTACAACATAAAAGAGAAGATGATTTTTCTGCACCACTGCAACTGTTAGCCAAACATATTGCATTTATTGATCCCCTGAGTGGACAGAACATGACTTTTTCATCCCATTTTGACCTAACATTGTAATATCTTTGTCATTACAAGATATTTTGGTAAAACGAACGTATGAATATTGAAATTACATTCAATTTGATTAAAATAAATGCTGAAAAGTTAAGTAATTAGACGTATTTAAAAAATCATGAGAAAAACCGAAGTTTATCAAATACGACTGGATTCCCAAGAAAAAAAGCATGCTTTTGCAGTATTTAAACAATTGGGCATTACGCCAGCACAAGCAGTCCGACTATTTTTCAAACAAGTTGTTTTAACAAAATCTATTCCATTTTCTATTGAAAATCAGAATATTAACCTTGATCAACTGCAAAAAATCCGAAAATTAAAGCAACAACAAAACCCTTCAAACACCTCTACAGAACAGGCTGTTTCTCATGATCAGGACTTTGATCTGGATGATGACCATCTTGACCTTTTTGAAGAATTGAATGCCATTTTGGGTGAAAGTGACAAAACTTAACACTGTCGCATTTATAAACAAAATTTAGAAAAATTCTCATAAAAACTTAGGTATGCTTCATGCAAAGACTATAAAAAAGCATGGAGTATCGCATGATCGTACGACGCGCCTCTTTAGAAGATTTACACCCCCTTGCTGTTTTATTCGATGAATACCGTCAATTTTATGGTGCTTCTTCTAATATGGATGTATCTTATCAATTTTTAAAGCAGCGATTTGAAAATCAGGAAAGCATCATTTTCATTCATGTAAAAGATGATATTTTTACTGGTTTTATTTTGTTATATCTCGGCTTTTCATCAGTCGCCTGTAGCACCTATTACATTCTGGATGATGTTTACGTCACCCCGACTTTTCGTCGTCAGGGTTCAGCCAAACAGCTCATCGATACTGCGATTTTATTTGCACGTCATGAAAACGCTCAACGTATCAGCCTACAAACGCAAAAGAATAATTATCAATCCCATCAGCTTTATCAAAAAATGGGTTTTGTCAAAGATGATGAATTCCAAACCTATCATTGTTTCCTGAAATAACAATTAAGCTGTCATTCTTGTCTTGGCTAATTCCACCTGTTCGGGGCTTAAATAGATCCAATGCCCTTCTTGTAAATCTGTTAACTCCAAAGCGCCAATCTGCTGACGATGCAATCGCTCTACTTTATTCCCCACTGCGGCCAGCATGCGTTTGACCTGATGATAAACGCCTTGATGAATAGTCAGCTGCAATTCATGTTCAGCCAGTAGAATGATATCAGTCGCGGCAAAAATACCCGATTCATTGCGTAATTCCACCCCCTGCTCTAACTGCTGAATTTGCTCTGCTGTTACAGCATCCGCTGTCTGCATACGGTAAACTTTGGCCACATGTTTTTTTGGATGGGTTAAGGCCTGTAGAAATTGTCCATCATCAGTCAATAACAACAGTCCACTGGTGTCCTGATCTAGACGCCCCACACACTGCAAGCCACGATTCATCAGCACATCATCAAATAAATCGAATACGCTAAAATGATGGGTGGCCTGATGGGAACACTCATAACCTTGTGGCTTGTTTAAGGCGATATACACCTTTTCCCGATAATCAAAGGTTTCACCATAGACCGTAAAAGTTAAATCCTTTAAATCCAGTTTATGTTTTGGATTGCTGATGACTTCCCCTTGAATGGCAATCGCTCCGTTCTTAATGAGCTGCTGGCAATGTTTACGCGAACCAAAACCCTGGGATTGCAACATCTTTTCCAACAACATAGACCTGACCTTTTACTCTCACGGAATGCGCATTCTATACTGAAATGAGGGGTATTTTTATTGTTCCTGCTTTTTCGGGCAAATCTTCCATCAAAACCTTATACAATAGCAATGATTTATAAATTTCTCCCTTTAAATAATGTCCCATCTAGATTTAAACCTGATTGTCCTGTTGGTTTTATTGGCCTGTGGTATCTTTAGCCATAATAGTGCCGTAACGATTGCTGCAGGTGTATTGATCGTTTTTCGCATTACCCCGCTGAGTGAATATTTTCCCTATCTGCAACAACATGGTTTAAATATTGGCATCATTATTTTAACTATTGGTGTTCTGACTCCGATTGCCAGTGGCAAAATTCCCGGCGATGCCATTTTAAAATCCTTCTTGGGTTTGAAATCCTTACTTGCCATCGCCATTGGCGTACTGGTCGCATGGCTGGGTGGACGCGGAGTCAAACTGATGAGCAATCAGCCTGACGTGGTTGCAGGCTTGCTGATTGGTACGGTTGCAGGTGTGGCAGTATTGCGCGGCGTTCCAGTCGGTCCATTAATTGCAGCAGGGATATTAACCCTGTTTATTGGTCATTCTTGATTTTTTATTCTTAAGCCTGACAATGGATGATTGACAGGCTTGATCTGCACAATTTATGCAGCTTTTCGAAATAAAATTCTGGTTAAAAGCATGCCAATCAGGGACATGCTTGCCATTAAAATTCCCACCCAAAACCATCCACCTGTGGCCAGTACAATTGAGGCAATCAAAGGCGGCAACAGAAATTGTGATGTGGCGGAAAATTGCAAGACCAATCCTATTGTAGTGGTAATGGCAATCGGCTTTGCGGAGAAATTTAATACTTGAGAAAACACGACCGCTGCGACCAAACCACCAAATAATGAAAAGCTCAAAACCAATATAAATTGCAGAATAAAGGGCAAGAATTCGCGTAACAGATAAAAACTCAGGGCACAGACCATTAAGGTGGCAAAACCGGTTTGGACTAAAGTTTGAGGCCGCAAACCACGCTGTAACATTAAGCCACACACAAAGGTGCCAACAGCATTGGCAATCGCCACGATTGCCGTTAAGGCTCCTGCCACGGCTAAAGGAATTTGATATTGCTGATAAATGCTGGGCAAAAATCCCACCAGACTCAACCATTGTCCGGCATATACACCAAAAATAGCGGCCAGAATCCAGGCTGGAGGATGTTTTAAAGTCAGTTTAATTAAATCAAATATTGCAACCGACTGGGTATGGGTCTGCACTGCGGGAATAACCCTGTAAATCACAGCTGCCAAAGCCAGTGATAATATCCCGAAACACATCCAAACCCCTTGCCAGCCCATACTATTGATCAGGAATGGCGTACACAGCAAGCCTATTCCCATTCCGCCTCCCATATAGGCGCTCCATAGCCCCATCTTGGCTTGTAACTGCTCGAGCGGAACCAGTTGGCGGATAAAAGCAGGACCACTTAAGGTAATCAGTAAAAATCCGAAACCTTCAACCACACGCAGTGCCAGCAACGCCGGGAATTCCTGCACAAAACCACCAGTAAAACTGGCGAATGCGAGTAAACTCAAGCCCAATAGTACACAGCGTTTTAAGCCAATTTTAGCGGTATAACTACCCAGCACGAGTGCCATGCACATACCGGCAACCTGTACCAGAGATAATAAAAAACCGGCTTGCACCAAGCTGATGCCTAACTCGGCTTGGAGTACAGGAACCGCGGGTGGCAACTTGCCTACATGCATGGCAGCGACAAATCCTGCTGCAATAATCCATAAATCTTTGCTGAGCCAACGCACGGCACTCACAACCTTCTCCTTCGGCAATTCCAGCGTTAGACTAGCAAGAATAAAAACGATTATTTATCGTTGATTTGAATAAGCTAAGAGCTTGTAACAATCAATCTAGCATTGACTCGGATCATGAAAAAATTCCCTATAAGGCTTTGATTCTATATAGGATTCAAGCATGATTTTTTAAGCAGAATAATACGGATTACGCTTTTGCGAGAATTTTTCCAGTTGTTTCAGGAAACCTTCAAAATAGCTTTTTTCTTTTTCTTCAGTTCGATAACCCGCATACAAGGTCCGGCGCAAACCACTCGCAGAAACGCAATCCAAACGGCGCGAAGTCACCCATCCCTTTTGTTCATATTCATTCACCACCCAGTCTGGAAGTGCAGCAATACCTCGCCCACTGGCCACCAGTTGAATCAGCATTTGGGTTAAATCCGTGGTCCGGATCTGTTTGGGTTGAATATTGGCAGGAATAAACAGTTTCGCCATGATATCCAGACGGTGCTTATCTACCGGATAAGTAATCAGGGTTTCCTCTGCCAATTCCTGCACGGTAATACGTTCTGCACGAACCAGTGGATGAGTGTTCGACAAGACCAGACGTGATTCATATTCAAAAATCGGAAAATATTCAATACCCTTTAAGGCAATCGGATCCGCCGTAATTAACAGGTCAAATTCGGCATTTTGCAGCAGTTCATGTGGATTGGCTTCAAAGCCGGAAGCGAAATCCAGATCTACATCTGGATATAAGTGGCGATACTGGTTGAGCAGTGGCATTAACCAGTCAAAACAGCTATGACATTCAGAGGAGAAAATAATACGTCCAGTCTGGCCATGCACAATACGGGTAATATCTGTCTGGGTAATCTGAATTTGTGGCAGTACATCATCTGCCAGTTTGAGCAAACGCTGCCCTACATTGGAAAAAGTGACCGGTCGGCTACGGCGATTGACCACCTCTACCCCATACCAGTGATCAAGTTCTTTTAACTGATGTGAAATGGCCGATGGTGTTAAACACAGGTCATTGGCAGCAGCCACCAGTGAACCATGTTCACGCAAAGCAGTCAGTGTTTTTAAATGGCGAATTTCTAGCATATTAATAGTCATTCCAACAGAGCATAATTTTTGAGACCTTGTACGCGAAGCCCAAAAGCAAAAAATCATATAATGAATAAAAATAATTTTAACATTAAAATAATGAGTTTGATTCATCTTTATTTTTGTTCGATGATAGTTGCAACAAAATGAGATCATCTATCTCCCTGGAAATATCATGACTTTAACTACACATATTTTGGGCTACCCACGCATTGGTGCAAAACGTGAACTTAAATTTGCAGAAGAAAGCTATTGGAAAGGTGAAATAACTCAAGCAGAATTTTTAGCAAAAGCCCAAGCGCTAGAAGCAAGTAACTGGCAAGCACAAATAGATGCCGGCTTATCTTTGGTGACTGTGGGTGACTTTGTCTTTTATGACAGTATTTTAACCCATGCAGTGCGTTTAGGGGTAATTCCAGCCCGCTTTAAAGAAGCTGAAAAGCTAAATCAAGTTGATCAACAGTTCTATTTGGCACGGGGTCGTGCCCCCCACTGCACCGATGTTGCTGCACTAGAAATGACCAAATGGTTTGACACCAATTACCACTACTTAGTACCTGAATTAAATTCAGCACAACAGTTTAAAGCTGATTTTTCTGATTTACTGGCGCAAGTCGATCGCGCCAAGGCATTGAATCAACCGCTTAAAGTGGTACTCCCTGGTTTAGTCAGCTTTCTGTATTTATCCCGTATTGTCGATACAAATACAGCAGAAGCAGAAAAACATGCCTGTGAATGTGGAAATGATCATGCTGACATAAGCGCAGATCAGGCAAATTTAAAATTTGTAGATGCATTGCTGCCAATTTACGCAGCATTATTCGATGAACTCGAAGCACGCGGCGTAGAATATGTACAGGTCGATGAACCGGCTTTAGTACTTGATCTTGCACCAGAATGGCAAGCTGCATTTGAACAGGTTTATCATCTGTTACAACGTCATGATTGTTTAAAATTGATTGTGGCAAGTTATTTTGAAACTCTAGGTGCCAATTTAAATCTTGCTGTCAATCTCCCAGTTGCAGGCTTACACATTGACATTACCCGTGAAAAAGTGGGTGAGTTTTTCTGGAAAAAAGTCATTGACCAATTACCCACACACAAAATCTTGTCTTTGGGCTTAATCAACGGTCGTAGTGTTTGGGCAAGTGACCTAGTGGCCCTGAATGATATTGTTCAAACAGCACAAAAATCTTTAGGTGAGCGTTTATGGCTTGCTACGGGCTGTTCATTGCTGCACGTGCCGGTTGATCTGCGTTCTGAAACTATTCCTGCTGAAGTAGACGGCAAACTTGCTTTTGCCCGCCAAAAACTAGAGGAGCTTGTCGCCTTAGCAAACGGTCACATTTATGCAAATGAAAAACTTTCTAAAGCTGTGGATGCACCATTTGATTTAGTGGCCCAATCTCGCCAAGCACCGTTTGAAATTCGTTTCAAGGCCCAACAAGAAAAGCTGAAGTTGCCTTTGATCCCGACCACGACCATCGGTTCATTCCCACAAACTGCTGAAATTCGTGCAGCACGTGCAGCCTGGAATAACGGAAATTTGACCAACGATGCCTATGAAGCAGCAATGAAAAAAGAAATCGCATATGCGATTCAACAGCAAGAAGAACTTGGTCTAGATGTTCTGGTACATGGTGAAGCCGAACGTACCGACATGGTTGAATACTTTGCAGGTCTGCTGAACGGCTTCTGGTTATCCAAGTTTGGTTGGGTTCAGTCTTACGGTAGTCGCTGTGTTCGCCCGCCAATCATCGTGGGGGATATCACTCGTCCAAATGCCATGACAGTGAAATGGATTGAGTATGCCAATACCTTATCTGACAAGATTGTCAAAGGCATGTTGACCGGCCCGGTTACTATTCTAAACTGGTCATTCCCTCCTGTGCATCGGACTCGTCGTGAAGTATGTTTACAGCTGGCTGAAGCAATCCGTCAGGAAGTCTCTGATCTGCAAGATGCTGGTGTCGAAATTATCCAGATTGATGAAGCGGCATTCCGTGAAGGTTTACCCCTGCGTAAAGCCGATCAGGCTGAATATTGGGATTGGGCGGTAAAATCGTTCAAACACTGTTCAAGCAGCGCACGTGTGGATACGCAAATTCATACCCACATGTGTTATTCAGACTTTAAAGACTGCCTGCCACAAATCACAGCGATGGATGCAGATGTCATCACGATTGAAACTTCCCGTTCAGGTTTACAGCTGTTAGAGGTGTTCCACGAGCAAGGTTATCCCAATGCAGTTGGTCCAGGTGTGTATGACATTCACAGTCCACGTACCCCTACCAGTGACAACATGCGTACCGTGATTGATGGTGCATTAAAAACCATTCCTGCTGAACGTTTATGGGTCAATCCGGACTGCGGCTTAAAAACACGTGGTTGGGCTGAGACGAAAATAGCACTGGCAACGCTAGTGAAAATGGCCAAAGAGGTACGTAAAGAGCTGCAAGCTGCATAATCCAGATCGCACAATAAAAATAGCTCCTTTATCGGAGCTATTTTTAGCATCCAATTCAGGATGAACTAACTAAAATTATAATATTGTCCTGTACTAAAATCATACAGTGTTATGGTCGAGCCAGAAATGGTAATTTCGTAGTAACTTGAGTTGCCATAATGATAGCCTTCGTATTTTTTTATGCCTTTCTTTTTTAAACTGATAAATTCGCTATGACCATAATCATACAGGTTAAACTCCCGGCCGGTGTTTCGCCCCTCAAAAACAGCTGATCGGTGATAATCATAAAGTTTTGCCTCGCCCGGATTAACGTTACCGCTGATTTGAGAATAGGCACTTTCATTGTAATCATAAATATTTGACTTATGATTGCCGAATTCCAGCTTGGCCACCACCAAAGCCAAAGCCGCTCGCTGATACTGTCGCATATATTTTTCCTTTTCATTTTTATTCTTTTTCGTCAGTCAAAAAATCATCCTATTTTCTAACTTTAAAACTTATTTAAATAGTTGTGATTCCCCAAACACCATAACAAACTATTTTTCCAGCTCAAAATAATATTTAATCAGACTACCCTTTGGTCATTTTCTTGTTCATACCCAATGAAAATCAGGTATTCAAATTTGTTATGTACACCTCAATTCAGCAATAAAGACAACTCTAAACTGGATGAAGATTTCCGCTTGACCCCTCTTAGGCATGCAAAAGGACCGTAAATAATGATTTATAAACTCTTAATTTTAATCTGGTAATTTTTTTCCACAATGGGGACAGTAAGCATATTGCTCGCGTTCTTGCTTCAATGCTTCTTCTCGCTGTTCACGCAGCAACTGGAAAATAATATTGCGCGTTTGCTCTGAAGTGAGTCCCACCTCTTTACGCATACTTTCTATTTTTTCCTGATCATTGAATAGATCAATTTCAGAACTTTGCAATAACTCTCTAAATTTTAATTCCAGATTCTGCTTACGCTGTTCCAGTTCATAAGTCAGGCCGGTTGCCAAGATACCTGCCGGTAAAGCGGCCAGCCCCACGCCTAAAATGGTAATAATTGCGCCCAAAAAACGCCCCAAAGGAGTAATCGGTGTTACATCTCCATAACCCACAGTGGTCAAGGTCACTACCGCCCACCACATCGATGCTGGAATTGAAGTAAACACCTCAGGTTGAGCTTTACTTTCGACCACGTAAATACAGGCGGCAGCCATCACAATCATGATGCTTAAAATAAAGAGGACTGCCTGAAAAGACCCTTTTTCACGTTCAATCACGCGCAATAGAATTTGTAGGGAGACAAAATAACGTGTCAACTTTAACAGTCGCATGAGCCGTAAAATTCTCAGGAAGCGTAAATCAATCGGCACCCAGAAATTAATATAAGCCGGCAAGATGGCAAATAAATCAATGATTGCTGCACCACTTTTGACCCAGTTCAGGCGATTCTTCCAGGCACTGTAAAATGGATTTTCTTCGGCAACTGACCAAAAACGGAGTAAATATTCAAGCGAAAAAATAAAGATAGAAAAGTATTCGAAAAAATCGAAAAATGCCGCATAGGATTGATACACATCATTTACCGACTCCAATAATATGGCTGCCGCATTACCAAGGATCAATAAAATTAAAAAATAGTTGATCGTCCGACTAAACCTGGTTTCGTAGTCTTCATTATGTAAATTGTTATAAACGAATCTTCTTAGTGTATACCACGTGCTAAATGCCATAGCCGTACATATTGTAATTTAAAGGCTGTAGTTTAACCCAAGTTGGAAAAGATGTAATGCGTGACAAGCCAAGAAGCCCTCATCACGCATTCATTTTACTTTATTTCAATTTATTCAACAAAAAGCAAAGCTAAACGTACTTGGTCATAGCCCATACGTGGACTGGTCGCTTCTACAATCGGACGCAGCTTAATTGCACCATCCTCACTAAAGTTTTCAGGACTTTGACGTTTCATCAAGCGTTTATAAATTTTACGCACCTGTTCCACCACTTCATCCCCCGGATGAGCCACGGAAATGTCCAAGCCCTGCTCTTTATGTAATTTCGCCAAATGATTGATAATGGTCGCAGGAGTCAAGCCACGCTCAACGGCAATATCCTGAATTTCATAACCCTCTTCAAACAATTCACGAGTTTCATCCAGTGTAGCTGTCGCATAATTGGTTTTGCCGCCACTTTTGGCAATTTTCTTCTCGTTACGCTGAATTTCAGCTTCATTCAAGGTACCACCACAGTGACGGATAAAAGCTTTATGCTGCGGTGTTAAATCAATCAGTTGGAAGTGGTTTTCAGCTTCTTCAGACAGTTCCTGAAAACGGCGATCGGCCTTAATGGCCAAACTGTCCAGCTCCAAAGCCTGTTCATTCATACCCAGCAGCTTTAAGCCACTTAATGCTTTTAAACGCGACAACGCCACATAACCCTGACCTTTCTCAAAGGTATGGGCCAGATTAATCTCGGCTGCTTCCAGCGTCATGCCTTGCGACTTATGAATAGTAATGGCCCAAGCCAGACGTAATGGAATCTGCTGAAAACTGGCAATAGTTTTACCTGCATCATTATCGACTGACCAGGTTTCAGGTTCCACCAGCAGTACCGTACCGTCGGTCAATTTTACCTTGGGTAAAATGCCGTACTCATCATCTTCTTCAAAGCCAATGACCTCGCCCAGACTGCCGTTGATATAGCCCATATCAAAGTTGTTTTTAACAAACATCACTTTGGCATTTTTCTTTAAGGTCAGATTTTCAGGCGCACGAACGGAAGATTTTAGGGTTTCAATCAGCTTGTCATTACCATCACAGATGGCGTCAAACTGCTTGCTTTCAGCATCAATCGCATTCAGATGCTTAAAGTTGATGCTATCCACATCCATATTGTGGGTATATAAACGGGTAAAGGTTTCTCCCACGTTCTGCTGGCGGGTCTGCTCCAAAGCCTGAAGATGTTCGGCACTTATACTCTGGTTGCGAATGGCATTTAAAATATCATTTAAATAGTCATTACCCTGACGGTGCTGTTCAGTCAGATAACAGACCCGAAATTTGGCTTCGACCCAGGCATCCGACATAAAACAGAATTTATCCCGGTTACGTTCTTCATTTTTACCTACTGGTGGCAACTGGAAAAAATCGCCAGCAACGATGACCTGAATCCCGCCAAAGGCTTCATCACTTTCTTTAAAATATTTTAAAACCTGATTGACCAGATTCAGCTGCTTGGCATGCAACATGGAAATTTCATCAATAATCAGCACCTGGGCATTTTCCAAATGCTCTTTCAGATACTTGCGCTCTTTCATATTTTTCAGGTCAGCATCAGCCAAAAAATCTTTAATGCCAATACCGGCCCAAGTATGAATGGTCATGCCGTTCATATGGGTTGCTGCAATTCCTGTAGATGCCGTGATGGCCACTGGCACTTTACGGGCTTTCAGATAATTAATGTACTGATTGAGTGTATAGGTTTTCCCTGCACCAGCCGAACCTGTTAAAAAGACATTTTCGCCGGCTTTCAAAAGCTTGAGTGCAGTTTCTTGTTTCATAAGACCTATAACCGTAAATTAACGGCTATAGCCTACCGATTTTTTCCTTAAAAGTTAAGCCCAGAAAAAAGTTTAGCGACAGCCACTGTCACTTAAACGGCGCAAACTGCTGGTTTAACCAGGAGATAAATTGCAACGCAATATTGACAAAAAGATATTCGGTTTTTCTATTATGCGGATATTCCAGCTGGTCATAGATCAGCTGACCTTCGCGCAGGTAGCAGCCTAAGGTCATATGCAGCTTGCCGGTTTGCGAAACCATATGAAAAGCCACATACTCTCTTTCCATAATCCGCTGTGCATAGCTTGCTGCCAGACAATTCTGACATCTTTGCGACTCTTCAATAAGACGGTCCAGATCTGTCAATTCTTCAAAGCTCCAGCTGGAAAAGTGCATGACTTTTTCCGGCATTAAAGGTTGCCATACCGACACTGCATAATTTTTCTTGAGCTGGCTGATAATTTCCCGCTTCTGGATGTGATTATGCCAATCTGTGGCCTGATGATAAAACCCGATCCAGCTGGTATTTTTCGCTACAGGCTTATTATCCTTAAAAAATTCAACCAGATAATCTCGCACATAGGAGTCGAACACCGACACCCTGATATTTCGACCACGCAGATAAAAAATCTGCCGGAACTCATCCTGCCGCATTTTGTAGTGCTGCAATATGCTATAAAATTCGCGATTCTGATGGGTTTCTGGTCGGATATAAGCCATTAAATCATTGCCGAAAACCCGGGTTATTTTGTGCAGGTACAACATATAGGCCTGCATCACCCGACTTAAGCGCACATAGATTTTCTTGACTGTTTGCTCATTGCCTTGTGTGACATTGCGCATTAAGTCCATCCATTCATCCAGATACAAAATGGAAGGACTGATGGCAATGCAATGGTCTTCCAGAGACTGGCTCTGCCCTTTAAGCATCATACTCTGATTATATTCATGCTCAAACCAGGCTTCCTGCATGGCAAAATAATGACAGCTATGAATAAACATGCGTGCTGAACAATGCTGAAAGTACTGTAAAGTTGCCAGAATGACCTGGGGGTGAACCTGACTGCTATCGATAAAACTGAATGCCGTGACTGCTACCCGGACACTGCTTTGCTGAATATTACGGCTCAGCCAGTCCAGAACCTCGGCAGACTGTTTAAACAGCCAGTTTGCCGCACGTGGATAATCAAATAACGGTAATTTTGCGACTTTTTTTTGCCAGACTACAGTCGAGCAATGCAGAAAATTATGTTTTGAGAGTAAATTATCACGCTGCCAGAGCTCACGCCGCATTAAACGCACAAAGCCAAGCAAGGCAGGCTGTTCCTGGGCATGCCGATAGAGCAAATGGATATCATCCTGATGTTCCATTAACTCATGCAAGTTAAAACGCTCTTCAAATGAAAGTGCCATAATGCGGTACATGGCCACAGGTAAAAACTGCGGAGCGCTAAAACAAAACTCATCCAGCGCTTCCATTAAAGGTTGCAAGGGTAAAAATTCATCTCCGTACACCTTTTGAATGGAACACATCTCTTGTAAAAACTGGATGAGCGTTTCAGGCAATGCAGTCCTATTCATGACATAATCTGTTAAAACAGCAAAAGAATAAATGTTTGCCTTCATCATCAGCTGATCAATAATTTCAGCTTCAAGCAGCGAAAGATTTTTCAGATACGCCCTTACCCGCTCGGTGCCCTGCACCCACAAATACACCTGATCAAGCAGTATCTGCCGCAGCTGTTGGGCTTTTTGACGCAAATAGAGTGAATGTTGCGGCTTTAAGTCATTGGTGAGAAAGTACAGATCATGAAGGATAAACTCTTCCAGTAGTTCAGCTTTTTGTCCAAGATAAGTGAAATCACCATGCAAAATGCTTTTCTGCGCAGAGTCAGGGGCATAAAATTGTAACTGAAACAGACCATTGGCCACTTGTACCGTATGCCATTCCTGATCAATACGAAACATATTTTGTGCATTCAGCCCACTGACAATCTTGAGCTGATCTTGAAAAATGTCATTTAGACTTTTAGAAATTCTGAGTAACTGTTTCGCAATCCCTTGATATTGCGGTACTAAACGATCCTGTTCCATACTCGCCTCAAATTGAATAATCATCCTAAGATGAATTTAATCATGTTAATCATATAGTAATCTAGTAAAGATACTGTATGCTGAGTTCAAAATTTAAGCAAATTTGCCTGATCAATTTCTAAAACTCAATCATTGCTTCATCCATTTATACTTGTGGAAATGAAATACAGGCCCAACCTAGTCAAACTTCTCTGTGGTCACGTTGTCGTTTTAAATCGTCTAAACCTGCATAAATTTGCCGCTGAATCTGATCACGAAAATCTTTTAATTGTTCCGTATTTTTGATATTCATCAAGCTTTGTCGCGGCATAAATTGAAAATAAAAAGGCAGACGCTTCGGAATGATACTTTTAGGCAAGGATGGAATGACATCACCATGACGCAACAATTTATCCAGTTGCGGCAACTTTAACAATTTTTGAAACCACGCGCTTTCAATAATCCGATTGGCATCGAATCCCAGCTCAAAAACTTCATCGCCTCCTAAAGCCGCAAAAGGCACAATATCATAGTTAAATTCTTGCGCGAGTTTTAGAAAACCATAACGCTGTTTCCAGATCAGCTGATAAGCTTCGCCCTTTCTTTTTAAAACTTCCCGCCCGCCTCCGGGAAAGACCAGAATCGAATAACCTTGCTGCATCGCTGCACGAATATAGGCTTTTTCACCATCGACAGCACCGAATTTCTTAAACAGGGTACGCCAAACCGGCAAATAAAAATGGCCATGATCAGCAACACTGACCACAGCCACTTTATGATGATTATATAAATAATCAATCAGAATCGGGGAATCAAATATCCCATATAGGGTGTGATTCCCGACATACATTGCAGGTTTAGTAGCATCAATCTGTTCAGCCCCTAAAAAGGTTGGGGTGAAATACAGTTTGGACAACGCACTGAGGCATTTAATCCATCTGGCATCATGCTCAACCTGCAATAGATGATTCCTTATGCTACAACGTGTTTTTGCACCAGAACCGAGCCAACAGAATAACCCGCACCGAATGAACAAAGCAGACCATATTCACCATCATTCACTTCATGTGCAGTACGGTGTAATGCAATGATCACACCTGCAGAAGAGGTATTGGCAAACTCATCCAGAATAATAGGTACTAGCGCACGGTCAGCATCTTTACCGACTACATATTTCAAGATCAAGTCATTCATGCTGGCATTGGCTTGGTGTAACCAGAAACGTTTCACATTGCTTGGTGCAATGTTATTTTTCTCCAGCTGTTTGGTAATGATTTTTGCAACCAGCGGACACACTTCTTTAAACACTTTACGACCGTCCTGACGGAACAGTTTGTCATCTACAACTGCATCTTCACTACGATTTAAATAACCGAAGTTGTTACGGATATTGTTAGAAAATTGCGTAAACAAATGCGTATCTAAAATGTCGAAACCGGTTTTAGTAGTCGTATCTTCAATAATCGATGCTGTCGCCACATCACCAAAAATAAAGTGGCAGTCACGTGAACGGAAATCGGTATGACCAGAGGTAATTTCTACATTGACCAATAATACACGGCGTGCACCGCTTCTGATTGCATCCGCAGCCTGTTTTAAACCAAAGGTTGCAGCAGAACAGGCAACGTTCATGTCATAGGCATAGCCTTGAATGCCCAAAGCGGTTTGGATTTCAATTGAAACAGCAGGATAAGCACGCTGGATGTTTGAACATGAAAGAATCACAACGTCGATATCTTCAGCTGTAACCCCTGCATTTTCCATCGCCTGTTTAGCAGCAATCACACCCCATTCGGCTTGAATGGAAAGTTCATCATTGCTACGTTCACGTAAACGCGGATATAGACGCTTCGGATCAAGGATACCTGACTTTTCAGCAACATAGCGACTTTTAACACCGGATGCTTTTTCAATAAATTCTGCATCTGAACCGCGACGCGCTTCAATCTCACCCGCTGCAATTTTGTCCGCGTTGTCGTGGTTAAACTGTTCCACATAAGCATTTAAACTTGCAACCAATTCATCATTGCTAATGGATTCTTCTGGATGATAAAGACCGGTACCGGTAATACGAATGCCCATGTAAAACTCCCGTTAATTTTGCGCTCTGTTAATTAATGCCCAATTGATTCCATACTTTTTGCAGGCGGGTTGGAGAAACCGGCATTTTTGTTTTCATTGGTTGTGAGAACAGGGAAATACGAAATTCTTCGACCATAAAGTACAGATCTTTCAGGCGAGCGTCATTTTTAAACTTAAACAATTTTTCCATCCATGGGTCAACTTGCTCAATGGCAGAATTATCTCTTTGCAGGTTATTTGGCAAGCGTTCTAAACGCAAGACCAAAGCCTTTAAATAGCGTGGAAATTCCTGCCATATATCAAAAGATTTGACATACACACAGTTGGAAAGACTCATTAAATCAAGCTGATCTTCAAGATCATCAATATTTTTTCCAAAGATAGAATCGTCTAAAACCAACAATTTTCGACGAATATCCTGCCATTGAATATAAATATCGCTCAGTATAGATAATGCCACTTGACCATGCGTTAGGAAAGATTTTTTTACATTTAAAAGCAAGTTTTGAAACTCTTCAGTATTGACAGGAAGCTCATTTATTGCCATCTGAAGGGTGGCATAAACTAACATTTGCTCCAGTTGAGCCTTATCGCCCAAAGGTGAATAGGCCAAAGCCAGCGGTTTAGAAATCTGTTTTTTCAGCTGACGTACCAGATCGCCGATCTGCATATAGACCAGACGAATGACCCCTTCCCGGTGCTGTTTAATCGCTTCCGCTTGGTCATTAAAGGTCTGAATCACCACACCAGATTCATCTTTGGCATCTAGTTCTGCAAATGCTTTAGTCGGTACCAGCGCCTGATATTGCTTTACCACAACACCGGTCACTTTTTGTGAAGCTTCAAAAGTGAAATTTTCCGGGAAAACTTTAAATTCGCCTTTGAGCTGCTTGACCGGACTATGTGTTTCGGTACGGCAACGTGCTTTCAGTTCGGACAGATCACGACCTTTTTCAATCACCCGACCTTTTTCATCAATCACTTTAATCAACGGCAGCAAATACTGCTCGATCCGTTCAAAGGAAAAGTCTTTTTCGCTAATTTGTTCGCCACGCAACTGGAAAGCCAAAAACTTGAAGATATGCTCACGTAAATGAACTGCATCAATGATTTTCATCAGTTTGCGTGCAGTATCCGGAATCGGCACCAGATTGCGGCGCTTGTCTTTAGGCAAGGATTTCAATAAGGCTTCAATCAAGTCCTCACGCCAGCCGGGTATGCCCCATGACCAGATACCTTCATCGACCTGTGGCAAGGCCTGTAGCGGGATTTTAACCGTCGCTCCATCTTCATCATGGCTTGGATCAAAACGGTAGCTCGTTGCCAGACGCAAAGCACCATTATGCAAATAATCCGGAAATTGCTGGGTAGTCGGACGGTCATTCATCCACAGCGCATCATCTTCGACAAATAAATAGCGCGGATTTTGCGGCTCAACCGTCGCACGCCAGTCTTCAAAACTTCGACGGCTCGCCACTTCTGGCGGTACTTTCTCGGCATAAAACTGATAGATGGTTTCTTCATCCACCACCAGATCACGACGACGCAGCTTATCTTCTACCCGTTCCACTTCTTCAAGCTTAAGTAAATTATGCTTCAAAAATGGCGGTGTAATGCCGAGATTACCTGTGGTTAAGGCATCACGCAGGAAGATTTCATGCGCTGCCAGCTGATCAACTTTTTCATAGTTCATCAAACGTTTCGGCTCAATAATCAGGCCAAACAAGGAAATCTGATCATAACAATTAACGATACCGGCTTTCTTCGACCAATGTGGCTCAAAATAGTGATGTTTCAGTAAGTCACGCGCAGCCAGCAGAATCCATTCCGGTTCAATTTTTGCAAGTGTCCGCAGATAAACCTGTGATGTTTCCACCATCTCAAAGGCCATTACCCACGGCGTATTGGTTTTATGCAAAGTCGATGCCGGGAAAATACGGGCTTTTTGCTGACGAACGGCCATAAACACATTGCGTTCATCGGTCTTATTGGCAATAAACGAAAGCAAACCGGTCAATAAAGCACGGTGCAAGTTTTCATAACTGGCTTTTTTATCATTAAAGGAAAGCTTTAAGTCTTGCGCCAATTCCGTCAACTGTTCATGGGTTTTCTTCCATTCGCGTAAACGTAACCAGCTTAAAAAATGCTGCCGTGCAAAATTACGACGCTTGTTCTCATTCATCGATGCACGGTTAGCTTGCAAGGTTTCCCATAACTTGATGTAGAACAAAAAGTCAGAGTCACCTTCTTTAAACAAGGCATGCTTCTGGTCAGCTTGCATCTGTTTATCGGCAGGACGTTCTCGTGGGTCCTGTACAGCCAAAGCTGCGACAATAATCAGGACTTCATTGAGCACACCAAAATGCGCGCCGCCTAAAATCATTCGCGCTAAACGCGGGTCGATTGGCATTTTTGCCATTTGCTGACCGATTTTGGTTAATCCACTGCTTTGAAGTCCTCCTTTATCAAAGGAGGACTTAGGAGGATTTGCATTTGGATTTTCACCTTTAGAGGGACTATTGCCAGATAAATCTCCCCCAACCCCTCTTTTAAAAAGAGGGGCTTTACCTTCCACCATCGCCCCAAGCTCAATTAACAACTTACGGCCATCATTCACCAATCGATGATCTGGTGGCTCAATAAAGTCAAAACTTTCCAGACTGCCCAGATTCAGGCTTTCCATCTGTAAAATGACCGAAGCCAAGTTGGTTCTTTTAATCTCGGGTTCGGTAAATTCAGGACGGCTCTGGAAATCTTCCTCACTATACAGCCGGATACAAACACCAGGCGCAATACGACCACACCGACCTTTACGCTGATTGGCAGCCGCCTGTGATACTGCCTCAATCGGTAAACGCTGCACCCGTGAACGGTAGCTATAGCGTGAAATACGGGCAAAACCGCTGTCGATTACATAACGGATATTGGGTACGGTTAAAGCTGTTTCAGCCACGTTGGTGGCAATAATAATGCGTCGTCCACCACCGCCAGGATTGAAAATCTTTTGCTGCTCTGCAATAGCTAAACGCGCATATAAAGGCAAAATTTCGGTATGCCGCGGACCATGCTTTTGCAGGGTTTCCTGCAATTCACGAATTTCCTGTTCGGTACTGGCAAAAATCAGAATATCGGCATGTTCAGGATGACCTTTTTGCTGTGCATCAGCAAAACATTCTTCTACCGCTTGTACCACTGCACGGGGCAAGTTTTCTTCAAAGTCATCAAACTCGTCATCATCACTACCACCAATACTCATTTCCGAAATTGGACGATAACGCACTTCTACCGGATAACTGCGCCCTTCCACTTCAAAAACAGGTGCTCCGTTAAAGTAGTTACTAAAACGGTTTACATCTAAGGTTGCGGAAGTAATGATGACTTTTAAATCTTTACGGCGTGGTAGAAGCTGTTTTAAATAGCCCATGATGAAGTCGATGTTCAATGAACGTTCATGCGCTTCATCAATAATAATGGTGTCGTATTTCGTGAGGTAACGGTCATTGGCCAGTTCCGCCAGTAAAATACCGTCAGTCATCAAACGAACTATCGAGTCTTGCGAACCCTGTTCGTTAAAACGAATTTTAAAACCGATGGATTCACCCAGCTTCTCGCCCACTTCTTCGGCAATACGCTGCGATACACTACGCGCAGCCAGTCGACGGGGTTGGGTATGACCAATCATTCCGGTTAAACCGCGACCGGCCAGCATGGCAATTTGTGGTAATTGCGTGGTTTTACCTGAACCGGTTTCCCCTGCCACAATAATCACCTGGTGTTGTTGAATCGCTTCTATCAACTTGTCTTTATATTGGGTAACAGGAAGGTCTTGATTGAGTTTGATGTTCGGAACACGGGACAGGCGCTCACGCACTTTATGATTCGATTTTTCTAATAATTCTTGATACTGTTTTTCGTTCGCATCTTTACCTTTGCGTAGTCGATTTAAACGATGACGGTCACGTGCCATGACCCATTGATCTACATTTAAATGACTTAACACAGATAATTTATCCCAAAACAAAAAATTGAACTGAATATTTTACGCTGTAACGCCGCAGAGAGAAAGACAGGCAAATATTTATTCATGGCATTTGAGGTAAAGAATATTCAAAAGCATGGAAAATAGATCATCAACCACGCTAAAATCCGCCACATATAACAAGAGTTACACTATTCACCATCTTTAATGATGTTCACACACCTCTTCTGATCACCATTACTCAGCCTAAAAATGATTCGAGCGTCAAAAATAAATTTAATTTAAAAAAATTTACCCTTGAATTTTAGGTCTCAAGCCTTCATGTTCTTAGGCAAGCTGAAAAACTGATATTTTGTCATTCAATAATCATCTTTAAATGATTGAATAGATAAAAAATCAGATTTGGTGGAATTGTAGACTTTATATTAGTTAATTCGGTTTTTCCGATTTCAATAATGTAAAAATACTGTTTCAGCAATAAGAAAAAATTCGCTATCCTTTTGGAAATCAAATACAAACCTCAATCATGGAGACAATGATGAGCTTAATTAATACTGAAGTTAAACCATTTAAAGCAACTGCATTCCAAAACGGTCAATTTATTGAAGTGACTGAAGCTGATCTTAAAGGCAAATGGTCTGTTGTATTCTTCTACCCAGCTGACTTTACTTTCGTTTGCCCAACTGAATTGGGTGACCTTGCTGACAACTACGCTGAATTCAAAAAATTAGGCGTTGAAATCTATTCAGTTTCTACTGACACTCACTTCACACACAAAGCTTGGCACGATTCTTCAGAAGAAATCAAAAAAATTGAATATGTAATGGTTGGCGATCCAACTTGGACTCTAGCTAAAAACTTTGACGTATTAATCGAAGCTGCTGGTCTTGCTGACCGTGGTACTTTCGTTATCGATCCTGAAGGCAAAATCCAAATCGTTGAAATCAACGCTGGTGGTGTTGGCCGTGATGCTCAAGAACTTCTTCGTAAAGTTAAAGCAGCTCAATACGTTCATGCTCACCCAGGTGAAGTTTGCCCAGCTAAATGGAAAGAAGGCGACGCTACTCTAGCTCCTTCAATCGACCTAGTAGGTAAAATCTAATCTCTATTTAGATTGAACTGATGTAAAAACCACGCTCTTTTGCGTGGTTTTTTACATTTTGAATAAGACACTGTTTTCAAATACCTTTAACTTTTGGTATGTCCTATATTGTCAACATAACAGAATTTATATTTTTTACTTCAACAATAAAAAGCTGAATAGCGTACAACCCTATTCTTCAATACAAAATGTATCTATCTATAATTCATCAATTTAATATATTTATTTCTATTATATTTTGTCACTTTTTATTGTAATGTAAGTCTTATACAGGTTTGTGACGAATGTTTTACAAGGCTGCTCTACAGCGCACAACCTCTATAGCTTAACGTCAAATGACAAACAAAATCTGTGAAACATAATATAAAAAAGGAGTGCTTATGGGATCAATACTTACTGTAACTTCCTATACTTACAGTTCTTCATCACGTTATCTTAAAATTTTTTATAACAATGGTTCAGCAGAACTGTACCATCCAGTTCCGGAATTTATTTATAACAACATGCTCCGATGTCATGACAAGGCTGCTTTTGTACATAAATATTTAGAATATGACTTACATTTTACTCGCATTTCCATGGCTTGAATGATCAGGGCTCTGCCCTGATTCACAGATATTTTTATTCATACAAATTTATTTATAGCAAATCATCAACAGACCTGCCCCAATAGATAAAGTCATACTCATAAAACGTTCATCACTTTTCACCAGTGCAATAAATTGCTGAACTTCTGCTGCATGTGATATGACGTTGTCGACAAACATGACGCCATTTTTAGGATACAGCATATGCGGCAAATACTGCCAGTAATCCATATAGGCATCCCGTTCAGCATCCAACAAAATAAAGTCATATTGCTGTTCGGCCTTTTCAAGAAAACTTTGTGCATCCCCTACCCAGAAATCAATCACTTCACTCAATTGTAGTTCATTGGCATATTGCTGAGCTTGCTGGCTACGTGCCGGATCAATTTCCAAAGTAGTGACATGACCTTGTGAAGTCTGTGCTGCATTCGCCAGCCATAAAGTCGAATAACCTGTTGAAGTGCCAATCTCCAAAATATTTTTAGATTGTTGGATGCGCACTTGCATGGCTAAAAATAATGCAGAATCCGGTTCTATATTTCGATAACGTTGAATACGGTCTTTTTGTAAGGCATCAAATTTAATAAAACTTTGATGCAACTCTTGCATTCGCTTCTGGAATGTTTCACTCATACTCATCACAGCTATTCCTGTCTTGTTATTCTGTTGAGTCTAGCGTTTATCGATGTCGTTAATCTAGTTCATGAAGTTGCTTGAATTAATTTAAAGCGTGGAACAACTATACCATTATCAAGTGTGACCATTTCCTGAAACATCTCCAAGGGACGTACCCACATTGAATAATCGCCATACAAACATTGATATACCACCAGTTTATCAGCTGTTTCACTATGGGTAGCTACATGAAAAACCTGATATAACTTGCCTTTGTAGTGTTGATAAATCCCAGATTTGAGTTGCATTTTTATGACCTTGTTAAAACATAGGGTCATCATAATCAAAATTACCCAGAAGTATGCAACAATTTATTAAAAATGCTCTAATTTCAACTTAATACTTGAATATTCACACTAAATCAGCATTTACTTAAGACAGTATTTTTGTAAAAAACCTATCAATCTATTAAACCGATTGTTTTTATAAAAATGAAATGTTTTACCTATTTAAATATTTAGCCTACTATAGCTTTATTAAATCAGCATTTACTCCCTTGGAGACGTTAGCCATGTTAGACCAAAATACTTCAGCACAACTTAAAACACTCTTGGAACGTCTGGAAAGCCCGATTGAATTGGTCGCGACTTTGGATAGTTCAGATAAGTCTGACAAGATTAAAGAACTGGTGACTGAAGTTGCAGCTTTGTCTGATTTAGTGACTGCCCGCTTCGACGGTACAAATAAACGTGCCCCAAGCTTTGGGGTGGCAAAACAAGGTGAAGAACCACGTGTCTTCTTTGCCGGTTTGCCGATGGGACATGAATTTACTTCCCTGATTCTGGCCTTGTTACAGGTGTCGGGTTATGCCCCGAAAGTGTCAGATGAAGTCCTGGCACAGATCAAGGGTTTAAATTTAACGGCTGATTTTGAAGTGTTTGTCTCGCTCAGCTGCCATAACTGTCCGGACGTGGTACAAGCCCTAAACTTAATTGCGATCTATAACCCGGGCACCAAGGCCACCATGATTGACGGTGCATTTTTCCAGGATGAAGTGGAACAGCGCAAGATCATGGCGGTACCAATGGTGTTCCAGGACAACGCCCACATCGGTCAGGGCCGTATGACGCTAGAAGAAATTATTGCCAAACTGGATAGCAATTCTGCAGCCAAAGATGCAGCAAAGTTAAATGCCAAAGACGCGTTTGATGTGCTGGTGATTGGTAGCGGCCCTGCAGGTAACACCGCAGCGATCTATGCCGCGCGTAAAGGCATTAAAACCGGAATCGTAGCGGAACGCATGGGCGGTCAGGTCATGGATACCATGGACATTGAAAACTTCACTTCCGTACAGAAAACCCAGGGTCCGAAATTTGCCGCTGAAATGGAAGCGCATGTACGTGAGTATGGTGTGGACATCATGAATCTGCAACGTGTTGCTAACATTAAAGGTGCAGATGAAACGGCGAATGGCCTAGTTGAAGTCACTCTGGAAAATGGGGCGAAGTTAGAGTCGAAAACCATCATTCTATCGACCGGTGCACGCTGGAGAGAGATGAACGTTCCGGGTGAACAGGAATACAAAACCCGTGGTGTAGCATACTGTCCGCACTGTGATGGTCCACTGTTTAAAGGCAAACGCGTTGCGGTGATTGGTGGCGGTAACTCGGGTGTGGAAGCGGCGATTGACCTGGCCGGGATTGTCGAGCATGTAACTTTGGTGGAATTTGATACCAAACTGCGTGCCGATCAGGTCTTACAAGACAAGCTTAACAGCTTGCCAAATACCACCGTGATCAAGAATGCGCTGTCGACTGAAGTAGTCGGTGATGGTTCACAGGTCACTGCACTGAAATACAAGGACCGTGCAACGGATGAAGAACATACGATTGAACTGGCGGGAATTTTTGTACAGATCGGTTTGTTGCCAAACACGGACTTCCTGAAAGAAACCGCTGTTGAACTGACCAATCGTGGCGAGATCGTGATTAACGAGCGCAACGAAACCAACGTGAAGGGGGTGTTTGCTGCCGGTGACTGTACTACCGTGCCGTACAAGCAGATCATCATTGCCACCGGTGAAGGTGCCAAGGCATCGCTATCTGCGTTTGATTACATTATCCGTTCGGGACAGTAATCTATATTCAGCATAAATAGTTTGATCTGGCTTATATCACAATGTGGTATAAGCCTTTTTTTTCCCTCATTTTTTCATAAAAAATAATTACATTTAATTAACAATTTTAGCTCATAATTTGTGCATTTTTTTAGCTATATTCAAAATACCCCTATTTAGGTGGGTGCCACAATTAGAAGGAAATGAAAATGAATAAATTGCTTATTGCTTTAGGTCTTGCTGCTAGCGTTGCCCTGGTGGGTTGTAATAAACAAGAAGCACCAGAAACAGGTGCAACCACTGGCGAACATCTTGAAAATGCAGCCAATCAAGCAGGTCATGATATTTCTGATGCCACAAAGGAAGCTGAAGCTAAAACTCAAGCTGCTGCTGATGAAGCCAGCTCTAAAATTGAGGCAGCAGGTGATGAAGCTGCTGCTAAAACTGAAGCCGCAGCAAAAGATATTAAAAATGCAGCGAAAGAAGCTACTGCAAAAACTGCCGGTGCTGTGGAAGAAGGTGCTTCAAATGTTCGAGAAAAAGCTCAACAATAATGTGAATGGTTGAAATAAAAAAGCTCCTTTAAAAAAGGAGCTTTTTTATTGAAAAATCTGACTTTTTATGCACATTACTTCGATGATAGTTGCAAGAAACAATGATTCAAAGCATGTTCACATACCATATTCATATCTTCATGAAAAATATTATGTTCAAAGAACAGGTAGATTATTACGTACTGTAGTATTAGGAGCAAATGACGGAATTATTTCCGTGACCAGCTTAATTATGGGTATGGCTACCAGCAATGCATATCTGCATACTTTATTGCTGCACTAGTTGGAGGATTACTGCTCGGATACGGTGTCCGTCTCACATATGACTGTAATATCTGGTGCTTACTTCAGCAGGATTGCTTCAGGGAGTTTGCATTGCTGGTTATGGTTGATCTTTGCCTTCCTGGGTAACAGTATTGGCGTGAAACTTCGTCCCATTTTCTTCCCGGACAAACGACCACAACCTGGAAAATTAACTGGTTGTTAAATCCGAATTTCAGCCTATAAAAAGCCCATCACTGAATGGGCTTTTTTGTTTATCCTATTTTTAATTAATGCAGCGCCGCTTTTAAATTACAGCCAAAACCCATAATCTCTTGAGCCTGACGGTATGAGGTATAACGGTTTAAAATAAAGTCATAAAACTGGTCTACATCCGCAAAATTTTTGCTTAAGTTTTCACCCTGCGCATGGGGTAATTTCACCTGTCCAATAATGTTCAGGTTTTGATGCCCCAACTGATACATCTCGGCAAAATAGCCATTCATCATTTGACAATATGCCTGTTTGACCGGTTTTAAAGATGTGCTGCTCACTGCATGCAGATTTAAAGTCTGTAATTGATTCACATCAAGTAGCGACTGGTCTGAAAAGGCAATATTGTTGCTTTTTTTAAAAGCCTGATAATCTTTAGATAGCTGTTGATTTAAGCTTTCAAAGCGCTGCTGCAAGCTGGCTACATCCTGCACCTTATATTTTTGAGGATCAATCTGGATTTTTTGCTGTTCGGAAGATGAACATGCTGAAAGTACTACGCTTAAAATTAAAGTCGCCAAAATGAACGGCTTCATTATAAATTGTCCTCATCACTAAATCTTGCAATAGTATGCCTGAAATATACAGCTATATTGATTTTTCATTCATATAACGCCAGTAACGCTTCGGCACATACTGAATATGCAATTTCATATTTTGCCGAACCTGAATATTGACACTGCGGAAATAATCTTTCCACAGCTGGTCATACAGTAATTCCTGTTCATCCAGTTCTACAGTAAACGCCTGACTATAACCACTCGCGAATGTGGCATCGACCTGATGAGCGTCCATTTCAATTTGATGCACATTTTGCAAATCATAATAAATGCCATATTTACGCTTTTCATCATAAATCAGCCAGCGTTGATCCTGATAACGTGCCTTAAAATGCCGTTCAATCAGCGGCAACACATTAAAATCAGGCCGAACCAGACTTAAAAACAGACCGTCCTGACATTTCTTGAAGCGTACAAAGGCTTCCATACGATGCTTTTCACGACCAACCTGCTTTGCCCATTGCGATAAAGCCAGCACATCAGCATGCCCATAGTTTTCATCGACCTTGTAGCGACTTTGAAAAACATAGAGGCAATAGTTAAACAGATGTTGATAAGCAGTTTGATTTTCAGATAGAAAAGTATAGTAAAAATTACGCTGACTCTGACCCGATGTTTTTTGCTTCAATCCCCGCAAGACCCGCTGTGCATGCTCTTCATTCGATGCGACCTGTATAAAATCATCAAACAAACCCTTTTGCGCATGTGGATTGCTCGTCACCTGTACCCGAAACTCTTTAAATTGAAAGGCACGAAATACACAGCTTAACAGGCCGTTCATGCTGCCATCAAAACAGTAAGTTGCCATTAGAAAGCGAAACCCAGTTGTGGCGATAACTGCTGCACATATTTGGACTGTCCCGACTGCAAAATCTGTGTCCGAATCTGGCCTGGCAACTGCTCCTTAATAAATTTTGGCGTATCGGTACAGCGGATAAAATGCTGCGCACGGTTATATGCAACACCCATACGTTTTAGTTGGTCGATATGAATTGTGCCAAAGCGACGCGCCTGGACAATTTTTTTCGCTGAGCGCACGCCAATACCCGGAACACGTAAAATCATGCGGTAATCTGCACGGTTCAGATCGACAGGAAACTGCTCAGGATGACGTAATGCCCAACCCAGTTTCGGATCAACATCCAGGTCCAGATTCGCGTGTTTTTCATCGACCAGTTCTGTCGCCTCAAAACCATAAAAACGCATCAACCAATCACTTTGATAAAGCCTATTTTCTCTTAATAAGGGTGGTGCTGAACCAATCGCCGGCAAGGCTTTTTCCTGTTCATTAATTGGAATATAACCCGAGTAATACACCCGTTTCAGTTTAAACTCTTTGTAATGTCGGTCTGCCATCAAAATAATATCCTGATCACTTTCGCTATATGCTCCCACCACCATTTGCGTGGTTTGCCCTGCCGGAACAAATTTAGGAACTGAACGAATCAGCTTACGTTCATCTTTAAACTGGATTAAACGGTCACGCACAATACCCAAGTCTTTTTGAACTTCGGCATGGGTTTTCTCGGGGGCGAATTTCTGCAAGCCTGCCTCAGTCGGCATTTCTAAATTAATACTCATCCGGTCAACATACAGCCCCGCTTCAGTAATGATTTCCTGCGATGCGCCGGGAATGGTTTTTAAATGAATATAACCGTTAAAATTTTCGTCCAGACGTAATTTTTTCACCACTTGCAGCATGCGCTCCATGGTGTAATCTGCCGATTTAAAAATCCCTGAACTTAAAAACAAGCCTTCAATATAATTCCGGCGATAAAAGTTCATGGTTAAATCCACCACTTCCTGAACGGTAAAAGCCGCCCGTTTTACATCATTGGAGCGCCGCGATACACAGTAAGCACAATCATAAATACAGACATTGGAAAACAGAATTTTAAGCAAAGAAACACAGCGACCATCTTCAGTATAGCTATGGCAGATGCCTGAGCCTGTATTCCCTAGCCCTTTGTCCTTGTTTTTTCGGTTACTGCCACTTGAGGAACAGGAGACATCATATTTGGCAGCATCGGCTAAAATTTGCAGTTTTTCACGGATACGATCAGACATGGATAAACAGCGCTAAAAAATGAATCTGTATTATAAAATTTTCAACTCAAACCGCATGCTCACTGATCTTTTATGCGACATGGTTTGACGCCTTATTGATCATTTCATTTTCATTTATTCTTAGCGGTGAAAACTTTTTATTTCATAAAAAAATAACGAATATTATTTGCTTAATTTATAGGGCTTGGGCAAAGTGATGAGATGCATAGGAGCCAAATATGACTTTATTAGAACAACTTGAAATTAAACATCCTATTTTCCTTGCACCGATGGCAGGTATTTCTACTCCCCAACTGGCAGCTGAGGTTTCCAATCAAGGCGGTTTGGGTTCATTGGGTTTGGGTGCCAGTACAGTTGCAGCAGCACGTCAACAAATTTTAGAAACGCAAGCCCTTACGCATAAACCCTTTCAGGTCAATTTCTTTTGCCATCAAAGTTCAGCACTTGACCCCAATATTGCCAAACAATGGATTGCATACTTAAAACCTCAATTCGAAAAGTATCATTCAACTCCGCCGACAGAATTAAAATGTATCTATCCCAGCTTTCTCGATAACGATGACTATTTAAACCTTGTTTTAGAAACTCGACCTCAGGCAGTAAGTTTTCACTTCGGCATTCCGCATCCTCATCAAATTCAGGCCTTAAAACAGGCCGGTATCATGACGATGGTTTCGGCGACCAATCTGGCTGAAGCACTGCAGATTGAAGCGGCTGGGATTGATATCATTATTGCGCAAGGCATTGAAGCCGGTGGGCACCGTGGCATTTTTAATGAAACATTTGACAGCGCAGTCAAAACTTCTGATCTGGTACAATTGTTAAAACAGTACTGTAGCAAGCCTGTTGTAGCTGCGGGCGGAATCATGAATGGCACCCAGGCTCAGCTCTTAATCCAGTTAGGTGCCGAAGCTGTGCAATTGGGCACCGCTTTCGTACAGTGCAAAAGTTCCAATGTCAACACGGCCTATCGACAAGCCCTGTTTAGCAAACCAATTACCCAAATGACTGCAAGCATTTCGGGACGACCTGCTCGGGGTCTAATTAACCACTGGCATACCCAAATCGATCGACCTGAACGCCCTCCAGTTGCCACTTACCCCTATTGCTATGACTTGGGTAAACAACTGCATGCCGCAGCCGCTGCACAAGGTGACCATGGTTTTGGAGCATTTTGGGCGGGAACCAATGTCGCCCAAATTCGGGAGATGGAAGCTGCGGATTTAATTAATCAGCTAGTTCTGGAAATTAGTCAAGCCTAATTTACTGGCGTATATATTCGATAAAAAACCTCTCAGTTGAGAGGTTTTTTGTTCAACATTCATCTAGCATGGAGCACGAAGCCATGCATCTTTGGCAGCATATTTTGCTTGCTCCCAGTCTAAACGGGATTGACCTTTGATTGCTTCCCATTGGGTTCTCAATTCAGTTTCCACCTGTTCAAAATGTGTATCATTGTCGAACAAAGGACGATTCTTATATCCCACCTCATAGGCGCCACGATAATCCCGGTCATAATCTAAATCACTATAGGTATTTAGGGTTTCATGGAAATAAGGTCTATCGCGGTGCAGCTCTCTCCAATAGGCATCTTCTTCGGCAGGATTAATGGCATCGGCAGCTTCATTACCCGCCACACTACCGACAATACCGCCAACTACCGCATCTGCAGGACCACCGACCATCCTCAGAGTCGCTCCTACAGCTGCACCACCTAAAGTACCGGCATCGGTCGCAACCAAATGATCGCCAGCTTCATTCATATCTGGTACCCGATGGCTTTTAGTCTCTGGAGAATTCAGGTCAGGACGCGCACTGGCAATCGTGGATGGACTAGATTGATCACTCTCTAGTGCATCATTCTGTTTTGGAGCCAACTCTGTTGGAACTGCAGGATTAATATCCGAAACTGGCCGCTTGGTATTCACCATTTTCTTTCTCCTTCTGTCAGATCCATATCATCAAGTTTTTTGGATAATTTTAGATAAATAGCTTTAACAAGCTTCAGAAGAATTCAGCATAGGGTAATTTACGGCCAGCTCTGTCTTATATATGTCCTGATTGGGTGATGAGATGTTTTCACATGTAATTCTTTGAATATTTTTTATACAAATTACGAAAAAAAGTTTTGATAAAGAAAAAGTTACTACTCTTTTTTTGCTGAAATTCTTTGTAATAAAGAGCAGTAATCTATTTAAATTGGAGCAATAAAAATTATCTGGTTTCGAGCAAATTCACCTGCTCCACCTGTACGTCACTCATAATTTCACCTTGAGCAAGGAGCTGGTTAAAATAGTCTTCCACCACATTAAACTGCTCAGCCGTACTTTCAACCTTGTACATATTCTGGCGGAATTCATTACTTGAGCGTAAACCCTTGGTATACCAGGCAATATGTTTACGAGAAATACGGCAACCTGAGTATTCACCATAGAAATCATAAAGTTCAGATAAATGTCCCAACAACACATCTTTCACTTCAGCAATACTTGGCGCAGCCAGCTGTTCACCTGTTTTTAAATAATGTGCTATTTCACGGAAAATCCAGGGACGACCTTGTGCTGCACGTCCAATCATCACAGCATCCGCACCCGTATAATCGAGCACATATTTGGCTTTTTCAGGACTATCGATATCACCATTGGCAATGACTGGAATATTCAACATTTCTTTGACTTCTTTAATCAAAGAATAACGTGCCATATTCAAGTACATATCTTCACGGGTGCGACCATGCAGTGCCAATGCGGCAATCCCGGCTTCTTCGGCACGTTTAGCAACCCGCAGGATATTTTCATGACCATTTAAATATCCTAAACGGGTCTTTAAAGTCACAGGGACATCTACTGCCGCAACCACCGTATCTAAAATTCGTGCCACCAGATCTTCATCTTTTAATAATGCAGAACCTGCTAATTTATTACAGACTTTTTTGGCCGGGCATCCCATATTGATATCAACAATTTGTGCACCATTCGCCACCTGATAGCGTGCCGCTTCTGCCAGCTCGTCGGGTTCAGAACCGGCTATCTGCGCGGATATCGGAGCAAGTTCGCCGTCAAAATTGGCACGGTACAGACTTTTCTTGCTCATGCGTAAGGTCTGGTCCGAAGTCATCATTTCACTGACGGCATGGCCTGCACCAAAATATTTACACAACGTCCGGAAGGGACGATCCGTAACACCTGCCATGGGAGCAACAATTAAATTATTTGACAGTTGATATGGACCAATATACATATAAATTCATCACTTTTTCGACTGGCATAGTATACTGCATCTGCTGTATGGGCTCATCCTTTTGGAACATGTTTTCATCATTATGAAAAAAACTCTTTTTACTTCATCTCGGTTTAAATCTTTGAGTATTCTGGCTTTGTCTCTTAGCTTAGTGGCATGTGGGGATAGTTCGTGGTGGTCAAAAAACAATGAACCAACTCTAGAAGAAGATCAAGTCAAACGTCTTATCCCACCACGTGTTAATGACCGTAGTTCTTGGGCCAAAGACATTTACGACATTACCGATCAGCTCGGCATTCCCCAAACCAAAGAAAATATTTGCAGTATTGTGGCTGTGGTGGATCAGGAATCCAACTTCGTTGCTGACCCGCAAGTTCCCGGTTTAGGTGAAAAAGCAGTGAAGGAAGTTCAAGATCGTCTGGATGAAAAATTTAAAGATAAATTGGGCGATACTCTGGGCGGAACCATGGCCGGTTATTTTGAGCAGGTTCTGAAAAATCAGCCCACCCCTGAAAATAATTATTTAAGTCAAATGCGTCGCGTGAAAACCGAGCGTGAATTAGATGAACTCTATCGTGAAATTTTTGACTATATGTCAAAACATTATCATGTCAGCGCCTTAACTGGTGCAGCCAAACTGGTCGGTCAAGACATGGACGAAAAATTAAATCCGATTACCACTTTAGGTTCCATGCAGGTTCATATTGGCTATGCCAAAGAACATAAACGTCAAGGTGGTAACATGGCCGAATTACGTACTGATTTATATAGTCAATATGGCGGTTTGTATTACGGTATCCACCGTTTGATGATGTACCCTGCCGATTATGACAAAGCGATTTATCGTTTTGCAGATTATAACTCTGGCATGTATTCAAGTCGCAACGCAGCTTTTCAAAGCATGCTCAATGACTTGACGGCAACAGAGCTTGACCTGGATGGTGATTTGTTGCTTTACACTAAGGATGGCTCAGTCCGTTCTGCAGCCAGTCAGTCCGAACGTGAACTGATTAGTGTATTTGCAGCCAATAATATTTTGGTTACACCACGACAGATTCGTTCTGACTTAAAAAAAGAAAAAGAGAAAAGTTTCGAAGATACGGCAACTTATCGTGCGGTAACCAAGCTCTACCAAGAGAAAACAGGCAAAGAGCCAATTTATGCTATTATGCCTGAAGTGGTCATTTCCGGCCCTAAACTGAGTCGTGATTATAATACCAACTGGTTTGCAACGCGCGTAAATGGAAGATATCAATCATGTATGCAACGGGCAAAAAGAATAAAAATTTAGCGCTCTTTGATTTTGATGGAACCCTGTGTAAAAAGGACAGTTTTACAGGGTTTATCTTTTACGCCTTATCTAAACGTCATATCGTTAAACAAGGCATAAAAATTCTGCCCTGGATTCAAGCTTATTATTTGAATATCTATTCTGCCCCTGCCATGCGCTCCAAATTGTTTCGTGCCATGTTTAGCAATGCCAATGCCTTAGAACTACAACAAATGGCACAGGAATATGCAGCAAATTTAATGAATCAATTAAATCAGCCTTTACTTAACCAGCTTAAGCAGCATCAAGCCTTAGGTGATGATGTTGTATTGGTGTCGGCATCGGTCGATGTCTATCTCAAGCCTGTCTGTGAGTTATTAAATATTGATTTAATTTGCACCCATACTGAACAGTTCAATAATATCTATACAGGACAATACACCACACCCGATTGCAGTTCGGAACAGAAAAGACTACGAATTTTAGAAAGATATCATTTAGCTGATTATGCTGTGATTTATGCCTATGGAAATAGTCATGAGGATAATGAAATGCTTGCGCTTGCTGATCATGGCTACATGGTTGGTGGACCTGATCATTTGCCAAACATTTTAAATCATAAAAAATTGGCTTAGTTTTCAGCAATTTTAATGTCCCAGCTCATATGCAGCTCATGGAATTTACGACATACATGTGTGATAGAAGAAACTTCAATCATCTGATCTGAAGCAGTAGATAAAAACCCAGATTCCATAGATACAGATCATTTATTCAAGCCCTAAATAAGGACAGTATTTAGTTGCTGATTCCACATCTAACAGTCGATTTCGATTAGCTGATGAAATTAGTGCACAAAAATTCAGATACGAGCGACAATATTCCTTTAAGATGGAAACTTACCAAAAGTGCTTTTTCTTACTGGAGTTTTGGGTGAATATGGACGAGAAGAAAATCGCTCTGTGAGCTGCGATGACTTTCTAATGCTGGGGCTATTATAAATCCGCTCTAAATAATCTCCTTAAAAAATCACTGGGCTGGGATGCACCCAGTGAGGTTAGGCTGGTTTTTATGCTGTCGTACTTGTTTGTTGAATCCGTTTAAGTCACCCCATAAAGCCTTACATATAACGGAAACTAGATAAAATCATTACTTTTTTACTAGGTGTAACATTCCCACTACTGTTCCCACTATTTAATGTTACGTTAACATTACCATTCGTTGCAGTTATACCCGTTCCCGTAAAGGATAAATTACCCTTTACATTAATCTCCCCTGTACCAGTAAATTTACCAGAAGAAAATCCTGTACCACCCGCTCCACCTGAACCCATAATATTTCCATAAAGGCTCATAGTTTTTTTATTCTTTACTTTAAAATTTATGTCACTATTACTTAAAAATAAAATATTTGCAATTTTGGCCAGTTCTGTATCCAGTGCCTTAAGCGTACCCGTCGTATCGCAATATTGTGTCGGTATGCCAGTTGAGCTTGAACCACATATTCTGGCTTTTTTTGTATCAAGGTTGGTTTCGGCTTCCAAATTGTAATGGTTGGGCGCATAAGCCTTATTGGTACTACCCCCATTCTCACTAGAAACATTAATAATACCGGTTGCAATGATCGTGTTAACTAAATCACGAGTATCAGTTAATTCAATAGTAACTGTACCCTGGAACCATAGCACTCCTACCGGTAATAATGAATTACCCGCATCAATTGTCCATGCTTTACTACTTCCACTGCCACTGGTCGTAATACCAGGAATACTGTTGCAAGCTACAGATGTTGATCCGATAGTAATAGTCATTGCTGGTGTTGTTTCCGCAGTAATAGTTGCTGCAGTACCTGCAGTATTGACACTATAAAGATTATTTTTAGCGCAAGTGCCATCGGCATAAAAAATATAATTTGCATAAGGACGTACTTCCTCAGCGGTTAAAAAAGTTGTTGGCTGGTAAGCCTGTACTGTAAAACCAGTTTGATCAAAAAAATCCTCTGCTGTATAAGAATTACTACCATTACCTGAAACAATACCGTTACCTTGCCCAGCATTTCCTACTTGTATCGTCTGATTACCCTGTAGATTTCTCACTTGGCCTACTTGTAGTCCCCCTGCAAATATTGAACCATTAAAAGCACCACCTCCTATTGTTATATCTGTATAAATTGCCCGAACCACGGAAGAAGCACCACCGCTTTTTGCGGTTATGTCATAACAAAAATAATTCTTACCGCCTGTACTGTCAGGGCAACCTTCTGTTGTAGTCACTACTTTATACGTTGCGATCGTCGCTGCTGGGGAGCCATTATCTTTGATCACGCCATTATTAATTTGAGCAATCTGCGTAGCGGACAACGGTTTTAACAAACCAGTTAAAGCTTGATAGCCAATCGCCGACTTAATCTGAGCCTGAGTTTGCGCATGAGTTGTCAGTGAACTATCTTGCAAACTCCGTAAAGACGTGACCATACCGATAACCAAAGTAGTTAAGGCAAGACCAATCAATAAAATAAGCAAAATAGAAGCAAACCCAGCCTGTTTATGCATTTTTCCACCACCAACAGGAAGACGCACAGTGCGAAAAACTTGATCATTCAGCATATTAAGTGCTCCTTTAGGTAGTAAGATTAAATAAACAGGTTGAGTTACTAATTGTAGAAGATGTAGTGCTAGTACTGGTAGAATAAATATTGGCTGTTATTTCTACATAATACTTTCCGCCAGAGGCCGTTGCAGAAGTGTATTTAACACCAAAAGGGGTACATATATTGATACCACTTAGTTTAGTAATTTTTAACGATATATTCCCTACAGTTGGAGCCACATTGCTTGGCATATCAGGAGCAGCGGAAATTAACGTTTGTGAAGGTGGAGGCGTGGTTGTTGAAGGAAGTGCTAACGTCGTACAGCTATATCCTGCACCATCTGTACCAAGATAATAAATTAAACTCTTACCTTCAGATTTTAATGCTTGGCAATTGCCACTTGATAATTTCCATACAATTGCATCAGCATTAGTATTTAAACTGGTTGTTGCTGTACCTGAGTAAGCTTGAATTAATTTATCACTAGCACTCCCATAAGAATCTGTAGGTACAGTCATGTTATAACCCACTCCCTGCAAAATACGGTCAGCAACAATCAAGCCTTTCATAATATTGGCATCAATGCTGGCACCGCGTGTCGTTTCAGCAGAAACATACCCCAAAGAAACATAAGCTCTTAATATCGCTAAAATAATAACTAAAGAGAGGGTGAGAGCAACCATAATCTCAATCAGTGACATCCCCTGCTGTTTTTTTAATGTACTGTTCATTTTAAGCACCTTCAGGGAGAAATCACTGATTTAATAGGAACAAACGTATTCGAACTACTTACCTGTATGGAAGGTGATTGAACAGTAACGCTTGCCGAATAAGGTGGAGATGTAGGCGGTGGACTACTATTAATTGATGCATTGACCGTATAGGTGGCTGAAGTCAAGGTACATGGTGTAGTAACACTTGTTCCATTAATTGTAATACTACTCGTATCAACACAGCTTGAAGTATCTGCCTTCACTGCAATTTGGCGCATTTTGTTAATGGTCTGAATTTGAATATTGCCATCCCTCTGCACAACAGCAGTACGCGCAGCAATATAAGCACCACCTAAACCAATAATCGCCATTAATAGTAAAGAAATCAGCACTTCGATCAGTGTAATACCGGCCTGATGCTGATATTTAGAACTGTGCTGTAACTGTAACATTAGAAACTCCTGAGCGAGATATTGTATAGCCACCAGTACAAGTTGTATCTATGAGTGCAGCATTGTTATTTAACTGAATAGCTGTACAAGAAGAACCAGAAGAAGCATTTAACGTTATCGAGACAGCCGCAGGATATTTTGTACTCCATAAAACAGTGCTGTCATCGGATGCTTTAACGTTAATGACACCTTCTGCACCACTGCTACCATTCGTTACCGTAAGTTTTGCAACCATTGGATTAGTATCTGTTTGCAGCTTGCCATTTGGATTTTTTATTGCCTCTGTGGTGGCTTTGTTATAAGCCTCAACCAGCAATTTTTGGGTTTTCTCAACCTGGGTTTTGGCTACCCATGACGCTCCCAAGGGAATTAATGAAGCTGCTGAAATTCCCAAAATAGCAATCACAATAACCAGTTCAATTAGGGTTACCCCTTTGTAAGCCCTTACCATGAGGTTAAACCACCACAGCCCGTCGTACTTGGCATACCTCTTGTATTGGTATTAGTAAGCGTTAAGGTACAGCCGTTACTCTGTGTACCATTTATACCCGTAGCAGTAAGTGTATAAGTAGTGGGTGTTATACTCATTGTATAATTAAAATTAGCAGCTTCTGCAGGTGTCCAGGTGATACCAGTCTGATTACTGATATAAGTTTTAGTATCAGCAGTCGTAGTCGTAGCGGTAGTCGTAGCTGTAACAGGATCCATTGGATACTTTAATGCTTTCTGATAAGCATTTTCCATCATCAGGCTTAATGTGACTAAATCAGACCCAGCATTATTAGCTCTTGCTTTTTTGATATAATTCCCATAAGCCGGCAGTGCAATTGCTGCTAAAATCGCAATAATTGCAACAGTGACCATTAATTCGATAAGTGTGAAACCGACCTGCGTAGATTGATGAGTATTCTTTCTATTTATATACATTTTATTAATCTCTTACAGTCTGTAACTATCTGTAAAAATACCATAAAACAATTAAGGTTTAATTTGTAGAAATGCTCATTTTTTGTTTTACAAACAAAATTTTATTAACACTATTAATAATGATTATTATTTTAAATTACATTAAATATTAAATAATTACTTATATTTAGCTTTTATAAAATATGTTGAATCAATAATTTTATTTTATTTTTCAACAGGATGAAAAAAATGTATAAAAAATATATAAATTCTTTAGCTAAATAGTTTGCAAGTATTTTTATAACAAGATGTGTATAAGAGATTTTTTTTTATTAACTTTAATTTTTAAATATTAACAATAGCAAAAATGCTCAAAATAATAAATTTCATGTTTTTTTTGAAAAAAATTAAACAAAATTTTACAATAAATTAAAAAAGTATTTTTTGAAACAGTCTACTGTATGAGTTAAATGTTTGACCTATTCCTCAAATATAAAAAGTGACTCTTTCAAAGTCACTTTTAGTTAAGAGTTTGGCTAGATGAGAAAATCGCGTCTTATCGCAGTTCAAATCGCTTTCACAACTTAAATGATCTTCCCATCTATTTAAATTTTATTTACTTCTTGAATGGAAAAGCATATTTAACGATACGTTTAAGCACACTGCCATACTGTTTAACCAAGCTGGCATTATTGTAATTTAAACCATATTTTTCACAAACTGCCTGAACTTTAGGCGCCATTTTACGATAACGGCGCGCCGGAATATCCGGATATAGGTGATGCTCGATTTGATGACTTAAGTGACCGGTCAAAATATGGAATGCCTCTGAACCTGTCAAGTTTGATGAGCCACGAATCTGGCGCATATACCAATGACCGCGACTTTCATTTTCCAGTACCGATTTCGGGAACACTTCCACATCTTTAGTAAAATGACCACAGAAAATAATACTGAATGTCCAGATATTACGGATACCATTCGCCACCAGGTTACCTGTAAATACAGGTAAAGCTGCTGGACCGGCAATCAACGGGAAGAACACATAATCTTTAAACAATTGCTTACCAATTTTTTTCTGCATGGGTTGCCATTCTTTCTTGGCCTGTTCCTTAGATTTACGTCCTTTCCAAACCTTACCAATTTCAAGATTCTGGATAGCTACGCCCCACTGGAACAGCAGGCAAAATGGAATGCTGTAAATTGGCTGCAATAAATAACCCGGCTTCCAGCGCTGCTCAGGAAACAGACGAAGTAAACCATAACCAATATCATCATCCATTCCTTTAATATTGGTATAGGTATGGTGCTTATAATTATGGGTTTGGCGCCAGTTATCTGCTGTCCCGACAATATCCCACTCAAACGTTGGACCATAGAATTTAGGATCATTCATCCAGTCATATTGACCATGCATGACATTATGCCCCAGTTCCATATTTTCCATGATTTTGGCAAAGCCCAGTAAACCGGTACCTAATACCCATGCTGGCGGGAACCAGCCTGCAAATAAACAGGCACGTCCGGCAATGGAAGCATAACGGATGGTTGAATAAACTCGGCGGATATATTTCGCATCCTTTTCGCCGATATCATCAAGCACTTCTTGTTTAATCGCATCCAGTTCACGAGCCAAATCATCTAATTGAGATTGTGTGAGCTCACCATTTTTCGGATTTTTAAAATATTCTATTTTAACAGGCATATTCATGATATTTATCTCACTTATAAATCAATGACAAGGTCAGACTGTGCTGAATTGACACAGATTTTTAATAAATTACCAGGTTCGGAATTTTGACTACCATTCACTAGATCTTTAGTTGAACCTTCAACTTTATTACACACACATTTATGACAAATGCCCATGCGACAACCATAAGTAGGTTTAATATTTTGTTGTTCCAGACTGCTCAGAATAGACTGGCCTTTAGGGATGACCAGTACTTTATTGGATTTGAGCAAAGTAATATTCACAAAGCCAATATCCGAATTTTCAACCGGGGTCATACTGAAAGCTTCACTTTTGAAACTCTGTGCATTTGCAAACAGCTGTTCCGCCTGTGCAACAAATCCGGATGGGCCGCAGGCATACACCAGACTATTTTCAATATTATTCACCAAAGCCAGGTGTTCTTGGTTTAAACGTTTGCCCGCATCTTCTTCCTGGGTATAAAAAACCTGAAAAGAAAAATTCGGATATTGTTCAGCCAGTTGTTCAAAACGTGCTTTAAAAGCAACATCAGCATATTGCTTAACCCAATACAATAGCTGGATCGGTGCTTGAGTCATACGATCTGTTTTAGAGAGTGCTTTGAGTAAACTTAACATTGGGGTAATACCACTACCCGCCGCAAGCAATATCATCGGTTGAGCCTGTTCTGGTAACAGCATGTCCCCATAAGGCTGACCAAATTCAAGAATATCGCCGACTTGAGCATGTTCAACCAGCCAGGAACTGACTTTGCCCTGATCAACTTTTTTAACTGTTAATAAGACATGTTGAGTATCAAGCTGCGTCAGACTATAGCTACGTTCATAGCGAACACCGTTGACTTCCACAAAAACCGGATGGTGCTGCCCTGCTTGCCCCATTTTAAAATGACGGTTCACCTGAATGGTTAAACTCATCATATTTTGCGCAGAATTTTCTTTTTGGACAATTTTACCCAAGGCCTGATTGACTGACCAAAGGGGATTGATTTTTTGCAACCAGAAATCAGCTGCGTACTGGTCAATAACGCTTTCAGCCAGTGAACTTAGGGGAGATTTTTTCATTTTTTCTACAACATGCATAGTCAGTACCACGCGATCGATTTTTAATTATTATACACATGTATATATACTTGTATATATATTTGTATTGTTTCTATTCATTTCCCAAGTTGCAATGCAACCGTTATAATGTTTTCGTATCTCTAATCCCTTGAAAAATATGAACCCGTCTTCAATCAAAAAAAATATTGATGCTCCTGTTGATAAACAGAATGTTGTTCATGAACCGGTGACCGTCCGTACTGTAGGACGAAAAGCAACCATTACCAAAGAAGAGCTGTTTCAAGCTGCATTGAACTTAATTGGACCGCAAAAAAGCATCTCTTCCTTGAGCCTACGTGAAGTTGCGCGTGAAGCCGGCATTGCGCCCAACAGTTTTTATCGGCATTTTAGAGATATAGATGAACTTGCGATTGAGCTGATTGATCGTGCCGGGATTGTATTGCGTCAAATTTTGCACCAAGCGCGCTTAAAGGCCTCCAAACAAAACAGCATTATTCGCAGTTCAGTCGAAGTTTTTATTGAACAGTTAGATGCAGATGAAGGCAATTTAAGTTTATTGCTGCGTGAAGCCTATACCGGCTCCGCTTCATATAAATTAGCGGTTGAACGCCAGTTAAATTATTTCCAGCAAGAATTACAGGAAGATCTCATTCGCCTGGAACGCCTCAATAACAACAGGCTTTCTCACCCCGATATCGCCGCAAAAGCCATTACCCAGCTGGTATTTAATATGGGTGCAACAGTGATTGATATCTCTGCGAAGGAACGTAAGGAAATTGCCGAACAAACCATGATCATGATTCGGATGATTCTAGAAGGTGCACGCCATCTGGATGAAGCGAAAATCCGGTAATTTATAATTTTATTGTTCGTGAAGAATACACATATGGATTCTTCACTATGCATTCAATATTTTGCTGTGCTGAAATAATTTTTTTCACTGATTGGGATATGCTTTCAGGTTGCTCTAAAGGAAACATATGTCCGCCTTCAACCACACTAAACTCAATTCCATAGATTTTTTTCATTCCTTGCGGCAAGCCCTGTTTATAAAAGTGACTCTGTTCTGCCGTAATTAAATGTACAGGCATTTGCGGTGCTTGACGTGGTGTACGCCACCACCAGGCTGGAACGGTTCTGAAAATTTCTGCTTCAATGGCTTTAGGAATAGTTAAGGTCACGCCTCCTCTGCTTTGATCTTCTGTAATAGCATGAGCAAAATAATCATCGAAACACTGCTGAGCAAAATTTTTGAACAGCCGGTTATTGCGTAAAGATGTATACGCTTCATCAAAACTGCGCCAATGATCTTTGCGTTTAAGCGTAATCGCTGCAGGCGTGATTTTATCCACGGCTTTTAACCTGAGCTTTTGCAAGCCTTCAAAAATAGCTGACTTGCTGCCAATCACAAAAGGTGGATCCATAATCACCAGTTGTGAGAACAGATCAGGGCGTTTATAGGCGGCCATTAAAGTGAGCAAAGAACCAAATGAGTGACCCAAGCCAATCACCTGCTGGTTTGGAAACTGTTGTTCAATGTCTGCAATCACCTGATCCACCAGATGTGTCCATGTATAAGTGACGGGATATTCAGGACTCATTCCAATCACTGGAATAGCTTTAATATCAAATTCTTCTTCAAAAGAGCGAAAAAACTTCTGATAACTAGCCGAAGGAATACCATTGGCATGAGTAAAATGAATTGCATTTTTTCTGAATAATTCATCTGCCATACAAGCTGCTCTTGTTAAAATTGTTCCCGTAGTAGTGCGATAGCTTAAGCAAAAGCAGGCCTGGATGAAATCACTAAATGCTTAACTCCCTGACTTGCAAGTCAGAAGGCTTAATTACAGAATTCTGCACACCAAATGATTTGACTGCTGCGGTTTATTTTCGCGAAACCACCAGAAACTGACTACCTAAAAAAGTCGCTCCACAAGTTGTCTTATCACCTGCAATCACCACCCCACGTCCTTTCACAGTAGTTGACTGTTCAGCAGCAATCGCGGACACAACAGTTTGGCATTTCGGACAATAATGCTTCATGCCATGCAAATGCACAGCCACTCCATTTATGATAAAAGAAGAATCGCATTCCGAAACTATACCGCCGTGCGAGGTTATAGAACCCAGGGTAACTAAAGACTTTGCCATTGTTATTTTTCTTGTACTTTCTTTATAAAAATTATTTTCTTATTTTAGCATGAGTTGAATTTTAAGCTAGATGATTCAGAACCCCTTCATCTTAAACATAAAAAGCACCCACAGGTGCTTTTTATGTTTCAATTCCAAATTATGGTTTAACTACCACCATCACCTGAATGGCTTCCGGTGTGACAGATAAGCCATCCAACAAGCTCAAGCCTTCTTTCTGGAATTTCTGTAAGCGTGAAATTTCATCTTCACGGATACTTGGGTTGAATTGCTTCAGGTAAGTTAAACGGTCAATTTCATATTGCCATTTATTGCCATAAACTTCTTTTGCCTGCTGCTTGAAGTTTGGCAATGCAGATTTGGCAATCTCCAAGGCCTGTGCATAACGCTGCTCAATCACTTCACGACGTGCTTTCACCACTTGACGGCAGCTATTGCCATCTAGGTGATGCAAATAGGGTTTCAGGATTTCCGGAGCAATCTTTTCAGAGAGATCCTGACCTTTTTCACTGAGCAATACACGAATCAACTGTTGTGGCAAGCTGGATGGCAGGTTCAATGCCTTCGGTGCAACCACATCCACCTTGAACCAGACTTCCATCAATACCGAACCCTGTGGCAAGGCTGCTGATTTTAATACCGCAACGTTGGTACTACCAAAAGATTGAGTATTGATCATTTCCATCACACTTTCAGTGAATGGATGCTCAAGAGTTAAATACTGGGCATCTTCACGAACCTGCGCCTGATCACGATAGAAAGTCACAGTCATGCCTTCTTCATCCAAAGACAAGCCTTGAACCTGCATTTGATCAGTCGGCTTGATGATCACCGTACCGTTACTTTGCTCATCAAAATCGATATTGGTCGACGCCATAAAGCGTTTCATAAACATCGGCAAAGTGGTGTTGTCGTCATAATCTTCAAGCGCCTGCACAATTTCCTGCGCCACAATTGGACGGCAAGAATTGTATTCCAGCAGACGGTCACGGCCTTCCTGCAATTCAGCTTCCAGCGCTTCACGCTGAACACTGACTTCTTCCAGCAAATCTTCAAACTGCTGGCCTAGGTCTGCCAATAAACAGTCTTTTAATTTCACAATAAAGTTTTCTTGCAGTGTTTGTGCCGTCGGGGAAATATTACTGAAAATATTTAAGCCTTCGTTGTACCAGCGGAACATACGCTCTTGCGCTGTACCAACCAGATAAGGCACATGAATCTGAATCCGGTTTTCCTGACCAATACGATCCAGACGACCAATACGCTGTTCAAGCACATCCGGGTTCGCAGGCAAATCAAATAAGACCAGGTCAGAGGCAAACTGGAAGTTACGACCTTCAGAACCAATTTCAGAACACAGTAAAATTTGCGCGCCATAAGATTCTTCAGCGAAATAAGCCGCTGCCTGGTCACGCTCAAGCAGGCTCATACCTTCATGGAACATGGCAGTACGGATACCAGCATGTAAACGCAGCACATTTTCCAGTGCTTCCACTACAGGACCACTACGCGCAATCAGCAAGACTTTTTTGTGTTTAAGATCAGTACGCAGCTTTTCCATCAGCCACATCACGCGTGGATCATGTTCCATCCATGCGCCATCGAGCTGTGCTTCTTCCGGCCACATCTGTTCACGTAGCTTACCGTCTTTTGACCAGTTTGCAGGTGCTGGTAAAGGTGCCGGTTGACAGTCACGACCCGGGAAACCCTGAATCGCTTCACGGGTATTACGGAATAAGATACGGCCGGTACCATGACGGTCTAATAATTCGTGAATAGCACGGAAACGCTGTTCCGGCTCATCCTGAATACCATGCCCCAACAAGCCTTCAATCGCTTTTAAATGCCCTTCTTCCAAAGGCAGGTCTGACATCAGCACTTCAGCAATTTTTGCAGTCTGATGATACTGCTCTTCTTCATCAAGGAAGCGATCAAGTGAACTGAAACGTTGCGGATCGAGCAAACGTAAACGGGCAAAATGGCTTTCTACACCCAGTTGTTCTGGAGTAGCCGTGAGCAGTAACACACCCGGGGTTTTTTCCGCCAGTTCTTCAACCAAATCGTAACGGTCATTACCGCCTTCTTCTTCACTCCACATCAGGTGATGTGCTTCATCCACCACCAGCAGATCAAAACCAGCTTCTAAAGCCTGTTCACGTAAATCTTCGTGATCCACCATCAAATCAACAGAAGCAATGATGCGCTGCTCAGTCAGAAATGGGTTTAGATCAGGATCATGTTCCTTGATGGATGCAGTACGGGTCAAATCGAACAGTGAAAATTCCAGATTAAAACGGCGGCGCATTTCAATCATCCACTGATATTGCAGTGAATCTGGCACCAGAATCAGGATACGTTCAGAACGCGATGTTTTGAGTTGCTGATGAATAATCAGGCCCGCTTCAATGGTTTTACCCAAACCGACTTCGTCAGCAAGTAAGACACGCGGTGCAAAACGCTGTCCCACTTCATGGGCAATATAAAGCTGGTGCGGAATCAGGCCTACACGCGCACCGACCATGCCGCGCAGAGGACTGTTCTTCATATTGGCTTGCATCAGTAAAGCTTCAATACGCAGGTCATACCATTCTTTATAGTCGACCTGACTGGCCAGCAAACGGTCAAGCGGTTTAGACAGCTGGATGGTCGCACCAATACGGGTTTCGTTGAGTGACTTACGTTCTTCTGAGCCATCTTCCAGATTGCGCACCACATTATAACGAACTACACCATGACGGTCTTCCAAAGACTCAACTGTCCATTTGGTGCCTTCCTGATCCTGTAGTTCATCCTTCACATTGAACACAATACGTGATAAAGGTGCATTATTACGTGCATAGACACGTGTTTCATCACTTTTTGGGAATAAGATGCTAACCGATCTTTCATCTACGTCTATAAGAACCCCTAAACCGAGTTCTGTTTCCGTGTCTGATAACCAACGCTGACCAATAGCAAACTGATGCAATTTTTCCACCTTTATCTAAAAATGAGGACACTAATTTCAAGCCCAAAATCTGCTTGGTATTTGAGCAAAAAACCAGGTCTTTAAGCAATATATTTTGACATAAAGCCCACTAAAAAGTGCGCAAAATCTATGAGGATTAAAAAGTTTTTACTTTAAAAAGGAACTGGAGCATAAAACTCCATCAGCTGTTCTGTTTGCGGATGATAAAAACTTAAGTTTTCAGCATGCAGGCACAGACGCGGCATCATCAGTTGCTGCTCAGGAGTTGCATATAAAGTATCACCAATAATGGGATGACCCAGATATTGCATATGCACGCGTAGCTGATGGGAACGGCCGGTAATCGGGCTAAGTTTGACCCGCGTCACCGCCTGTCCCTGAATTTCAAAATGTTCGATGGCCTGCCAATGGGTCAGTGCAGGCTTGTTATGATTGGGATCGGCAATATGTAAAGGTGGACGTTCAGGATCATAGACGACAGGTACGTCAACCGTGCCTTCCCCTTCAAGATGCCCTGCTACAAGCGCCTGATAGGTTTTGTCGGTTTGACGTTCCTGAAACTGGCGGGAAATGGTTTTTTGCCCCCATCTGCTCAGGCCAAACACCAGAATGCCTGAAGTATCACGATCCAGGCGGTGAATCAGTAGTGTTTTGGGTTCTATTTCTAATAATCGGTTGATCACGCAATCTTGTAAATCTTCGGTTTTGCCGGGAACGGTGAGTACACCTGCAGGCTTATGAATGACCATAAAATCTTCATCACGATGTATCAGATGTTCGGTTAGAAAATTACTCAATGTTCAATCCCAGGCTGATCGCGCAAACAAGGCGGCAATGATAGAAAGCTTGGCGCAGAATTACAATGCACAATATTCGAATTGGTGACGGTTTTTCCGATTTTGCTCAAAAATTATTTCAATCCCGTGTTATGAACGTGCTGATTGCAACACAAAGCTGACCAGCGCATGTAGTGAATTGTGTTTTAAGAGATCTTCATACGTAATGTTTGCCCCATGCGCTCGCCAAATACCCACCAAGGTGACCATAGCGACAGAATCCAAACCGTATTGTTTCAGATCGACATCAGGATCAATTTCCAGAGCATCCATGTTCAGTTGCTCTGCAACCGCGAGCATAATTCCTTTGGTGGAAAGCACATAATTGGATGGTGCACTTAAATCCCATAATCTAGTCAAACTATAGCTATTCATGTGATGCAAACCTTGTGCCGAAATGTTATCAATCCATTGAATATGCTGATCTTGATTCGACAATAAAATCGCATCGTCCACTACACAGATTTGCTCGGTGACACTTTGTAGATGCGGCAATATTTGCTTGAGCATCGGCGTGACCTGCCCGGCAAAAATCAGTTGGGGATGTGATGATGCATATTCACCGAGTTGCTGCATGCCCTGCATCAGGTCATCGCCATACAAATCAACAATCGGAATATCTAAAGCTTTGGCTTTATTGGTGATCTGAACAAGATGGGTCATGAGGTCGCTGTCTTGTATGCCTGCCATCATCCTTAGGTTGTGCAATCCCACCAACACTAAAACCGATTCAGTTGCTGAAAGCTGCCATTTGGCTTGGGAGAGGGCGAGTTGGATTTTTTTGGGCATGGAGTACAGCATGGGAGACTCTTATAAATATAAAATAGCATGATGATTTATACTATTTTAGTTTAGCATCGATTTGAAGAACACTTCGATCTCACCAATGTTTATTGTGTCAATTCCGTATAATCACCAGTATGTTAAATGAGTGAGGTTTTTATAAAATTGTCTTGAATACCTCATACAACTTTTGATTAAAGCTCTCTAATTCAGGTGTTAATAGATTATGTTTATTTAAACCAGATACAAATCCTTGCTGTATTTCTTTTAATCTTTCTTCTGTAATTTCTTCACCTAAAGATAAAGGCTCATTTAAATTAAAATTTGTGCTTCCTGCTATGCAGTACAATTGCAGCTCTTCTCTCACACTAATTCTTGTAAATTTTCCAGCAAGAAAATTTAATCTTTCATTTAACCATGAAAGAGATTTCTGAATTGCATTTTCTAGAAATTTAAAAAATTGTTCAGCATCTGGTGGATAATACAGATCTATTTCATTTTTAAACGTTTCTTGCTTATGCATTGCTATATATGCGTTGATTGAAGCTTCAATAGAAGCCTTATAACATTCTAAAATAATTTGTTTTGAATCTTTTTCATGATCAGCAATAAAAATTTGTGGTGACCATTGACTAGCTCTTGTTAATAAATCTAAATCTAAATGTGCTATTGATTTATTTCGAATAAAATTTACAAAATCTAATTGTTTTTTAAGAGCTTTAGTTGCTGATTTATCAAAACTTTTAAGTAGCTTGTTATCTAACATATCTTTCAAATTCTTTAAAGATACAAAAACATTTCGCACATTTTGTAATTTGTAAATAAAAGATTGAATATCCTCAATAGGTGCTTTGAGATTGTTGTCATAAGTTAAAAGATCATTGTAAATAATCGTGAAAGCGACATATAAAGATTTTTCATCGAACATGTAATTTTCTATTTTTAAATCAGTCATTAATTATTAAGTTTTCCTAAAATTAGCATAATATACGTCATACGAAATATCTTTTTTAATTAAATATAACTCAAACACTTAAACATTGTTAAAAAGCCCAATTAACACATATTGGGCTTTTTAAATTAATCTATACGTTCCATACTCATTTTCTTCATCAATATACAATCTATTAATTAACCTGAATCGCGGATAAGAAATTCGCTTGAAAAAAAGGTGGCTGAAAACCATTAGGGAGTTACCACACCACCTACGCCTTCAGCCACCA
>NZ_WXXM01000049.1:0-880 GCF_011319235.1 Acinetobacter sp. SA01 | reverse complement strand
TTATCCTCGAATACAGCCATCAGTTTAAAATTAAAACGATGTGTCGGGTTCTTAAGATTGCTCGTGCTGGCTATTATGCCTGGTTGCATGAACCCGAATCAGGCAGGACTATTGAAGACAAGCGGTTATTACAGCTCATTCGTTCTTCTTATGATGCAAGTTATGGCATTTATGGTTATCGTCGCATCACTTTGGATCTTAAAGAGCTAGGTGAAAGCTGCGGACCTAATCGTGTGCTAAAGATCATGAAGAACAATGGCATTGCCGCTGTTCGAGGATATAAAAAGCATAAAAGTTATGGCTGTGGTCGTCCTCAGATTGTGCCACCCAACCATTTAAATAGAGAGTTTGTTGTAAACACACCTGATACCTCTTGGGTGACTGATATTACCTACATCCGCACCTGGCAAGGTTGGTTGTATCTGGCTGTAGTTCTTGATTTATATTCGAGAAAAGTAATCGGTTGGTCAATGAAACCTACTCTTGCGAAGGATATCGTTTTGGATGCTCTTCTCATGGCAGTATGGAGACGCAGGCCAAATGAGCCTGTGATCATACATTCAGATCAAGGCTCACAATATAGCAGTGGAGATTGGCAGAAATTCTGTCAGAAGCATAACTTGGTTCCCAGTATGAGCCGTAGAGGCAACTGTTGGGATAATGCTGTTGCAGAATCCTTTTTTAGCAGCTTGAAGAAGGAAAGAATTAAAAAGAGAATCTATAAAACACGTGAAATGGCACGTGCAGATGTGTTTGATTATATCGAGATGTTTTACAATCGGATTAGGCGTCATTCGCATCTCGACGGGATGAGTCCAGAAGCCTTTGAAGCAGCTTCAAAATGAGGCTGTCTCATGTCTAGGATACTGGGAGCAGTCCA
>NZ_WXXM01000048.1:0-976 GCF_011319235.1 Acinetobacter sp. SA01 | reverse complement strand
TAACCTGAATCGCGGATAAGAAATTCGCTTGAAAAAAAGGTGGCTGAAAACCATTAGGGAGTTACCACACCACCTACGCCTTCAGCCACCATGTTCGATTTTACATATTTCTTCTGTATGATTGATGACTTTTTTCAGAAATTTGAAGCAACCTATTGGGAATTTTTAAAAGACAGTAACAAGCGTTTGAGAATGCGATCTTCTCAATTGAAACTTTCAGAAATCGTATTCATCGCCATTTGGTATAAATGCTCTCATTTCAATAACTTCAAAGCTTTCTTCTTTTCATTAAAGCAACATCAAAGCCAACTCTTTCGATATTTACCGTGTTACCAACGGATGGTTCATCTCATCGGAACACATCAATTGGCACTGCATGCTTTACATTTTGCCTTGATGAAAGATTGTCAGAGCCATTATTTGTGGATCGATTCGACTACACTGCCTGTATGCAAAAATCAGCGGATTCAACGACATAAATCTCTAGTAGTGATTGCAACACGTGGTAAAAGTTCAATGGGATGGTTCTTTGGCTGTAAGCTGCATTTAATCATGAATCAGTCAGGAGAGATTGTCAGTACAGCTTTATCGAATGGGCATACAGCAGATATTAAAATGGTTGAACGGTTGGTAGAAGGATTAAAAGTCAAGCTATATGCTGACCGTGGCTATATCAGTCAGGAATTAAAGAGCAGATTAAAATCACAAGGTACTGATTTAATTACATATCATCGAAAGAACATGAAATCTGTACAACTTTCAACATCAGATGAATATCACTTAAAGCAGCGTAATAAAATAGAAACTTTATTCAGCTTATTAAAAGGGAAATATCATTTGGTAACGAGTAAAGCGAGAAGCATTGAAGGATACTTAGCAGGAATTTATGCCTCTTTATGTGCTTATCAGTTATGCCATCAAAACAAGCCAACCATTCAAGTAATGGAATGATTGGCTTAAGCAGGATTCGGGTTAA
>NZ_WXXM01000047.1:0-1058 GCF_011319235.1 Acinetobacter sp. SA01 | reverse complement strand
CACTACTGTCCCATAGTTTGCTTTAAATAAAAAAACCTGAGTCTAAATAGTTAAAATATGAGTGCAAACAAACACTTTAACTATAAAGGACTCAGGTTTTGTCACATCAGAATACCGTATTTCATCAATTACTCAAACCCATTTTAAGACAAGATTTTGAACGTCTGGCTAAACTGCACCACTCTGGGCAAAAATTAAGATCAGCCACCCGCTGGGATCAGTTTGTTGCCATATTGATGTCCCAACTTTCTTGTCGGCAAAGCTTAAGAGACATTCAATCCAATCTCGAATCCCAGCAGGAAAAGCTCTATCATCTTGGCGCGAAAAGAATTGCGCGAAGCACCTTAGCAAGACTCAACGAAGAACAGCCCGCCAGCCTGTATCAGCAATTGTTCACACAGATGCTTCAGCACTGTGAAAACTCTAAAACTGCACATAAATTTAGATTCAAGAATCCGCTGTATTCACTAGATGCCAGTCATATTGATCTTTCACTGTCATTGTGCGAATGGGCAAAAGTGCATGAATCCAAAGCCAGTATTAAACTCAGTGTTGGCTTAAATCACAGCAATACCATTCCTGAATTTGTAGCGCTTGGGGATGGTATTGAAAATGATATGGTGCAAGGCAGAGCATTTAAATTTCCTGCTGGCAGCATTCTCGTCTTTGATAAAGGATATTTTGATTATCAATGGTTTGCTCAGTTGACACTTCAGAAAGTCAGCTTCGTAACTCGGCTACGCCCAAAGACAGTTTATCAAGTTAAATCAAGCCGCAGCGTATTAGCGACTAAAGGGATTATTGCGGATGAATGTATTGAATTGAGCAGTGCGCATGCCAAGAAAAGAGGTGCACCTAAATTATTAAGACGTATAGAGTTTTATGATACAGATAAGAAAAGAACATTCGAATTTCTGAGCAACAACTTTCATCTGGCAGCATCCACCATTGCTGCAATTTATAAAGACCGCTGGAAGATTGAGTTATTCTTTAAAGCCATCAAGCAGAATTTAAAACTGAAGTCATTTCTAGGTCGAAGCCGCAATGCGATACAAACG
>NZ_WXXM01000046.1:0-1242 GCF_011319235.1 Acinetobacter sp. SA01 | reverse complement strand
GAGCGTTCTGGGGCATAGGGGTGCTTCCTATAAATTCTCAATCTTTAAAATGAGTTTCTATGCGATGTTTAATTTTCTCTTTAGGAAAATTATTTTCTCTGTGAGAATTTATATAGGATTTTTTTTCAGCCGTCTACGGCTTTAGGAAAGTTTTTTTATTTTTAGGAAAGTTTTTTAAATTATTGATTTTTATTAAGATGTGCGAAAGCACCAGCAGGAAATTAATCTCCTGCTGGCTAGATTTGGCTTAACATAAAACCTCTACCCGATGAAACTGCTTCAGCTGTAACAATGCCTGAAAAGGCTGGGCAGACTGCATCAAATGATTCATCTGTTCATGAAACTGCTGAACCAGACCCTGATTGCATCGAATCAACCAGCCTTTCATAAACTTTTTGTTCATATTCAGCATATACACCTCACAGGTGGTCGGTGTTAATAAGCGAATTTTCTTAATCACAAAGTGTTCCGGATAGCTCATCGCATTCTCCTTTTACAAAGTTCAATTGATAAAAAGCAAATACCGCGCCAAGTTTGCCAATAACCGATTTGGCCTGTTTGATGCCGGCTAAATTCGGTATTTATTCCTGATATGAATATTTTATGCATTAAAACTGCGCATCTGCTTGATGGCCTGCACCAAATTGCAGATCAGGAGAGCTCGGATAATTTCATCAATAGCAGTCCAGCCGTAATCAAAACGGCGGCTAAAATACGCATCAAGGTGGCCTGCTCGCCCAAGATCAAGATGCCCAGCAAAAATGCCCCGACCACACCTATGCCCGACCAAATGGTATAAGCCGTGCCCAGGGGCAGCGTACGCATGGCATAGCTCAACAGCAGAAAGCTTAAAATTACAAAAACCACTGTCATGAGGGTGGGGACCGGTTTGCTAAAACCGGCTGAAAGTTTCATGGAATAGGCCCAGATAATCTCAAAAATACCGGCCAGAACTAAAACTATCCATGCCATCTGTATTGACTCCCTGAATTAAGTTTTATGCCGGATCAGCTCAGCATACGGCTGATTTTAATACTGCGATGGCTGGCCAATTTTACCTATACCTCTAAAGGCATACTCATAAAAAGTAGCTGAATTTAAACAAGAAATATGGACAACGGCGTGTGTTTTTATATAAATTTTTACAAGAAATTAAATTTACTCTTAAGAATATCCATCTTGAGCACCTGAGTTTTGACTGCCTTAAATACCGGAGCAAATCGACCATGACGCAGCACACTT
>NZ_WXXM01000045.1:0-1442 GCF_011319235.1 Acinetobacter sp. SA01 | reverse complement strand
CTGGTACAGTAAATGGTTTAACTACTAATGTAGGTGCTCTTAACACCACTACAGGTGGCCTAACTGCTGGCTTAACTAACTTGACGGGTACAGTTACTGATCTTGCGACTGATGTTTTAGGTCTAACTGGTGATGTGGGTAACCTTAACACCACTACAAGTGGCTTAACTTCAGGTTTAAACAACTTGTCAGGTACAGTAGGTGGTTTAACATCTGGTCTTAGTAATTTAACTGGTACTGTAAATGGCTTAACTACTAATGTAGGTGCCCTTAATACAACTACAGCAGGCTTAACTGGTACAGTAGGTGGTTTAACATCTGGTCTCAGTAATTTAACTGGTACAGTAAATGGTTTAACTACTAATGTAGGTGCTCTTAACACCACTACAGGTGGCCTAACTGCTGGCTTAACTAACTTGACGGGTACTGTGAGTGGTGTTCAGCAAAATGTGGGCATCCTGCAAAATACAACAAACGGTTTGACTACTACTGTCGCGGGCTTAACTGGTACAGTAGGTGGTTTGCTAACTGATGTTTTAGGTCTAACTGGTGATGTGGGTAACCTTAACACCACTACAAGTGGCTTAACTTCAGGTTTAAACAACTTGTCTGGTACAGTAGGTGGTTTAACATCTGGTCTCAGTAATTTAACTGGTACTGTAAATGGTTTAACTACTAATGTAGGTGTTCTCAACACCACTACAGGTGGCCTAACTGCTGGCTTAACCAACTTGACGGGTACTGTGAGTGGTGTTCAGCAAAATGTGGGCATCCTGCAAAATACAACAAACGGTTTGACTACTACTGTCGCGGGCTTAACTGGTACAGTAGGTGGTTTGCTAACTGATGTTTTAGGTCTAACTGGTGATGTGGGTAACCTTAACACCACTACAAGTGGCTTAACTTCAGGTTTAAACAACTTGTCAGGTACAGTAGGTGGTTTAACATCTGGTCTCAGTAATTTAACTGGTACTGTAAATGGCCTAACTACTAATGTAGGTGCCCTTAATACAACTACAGCTGGCCTAACTGCTGGTTTAACCAACTTGACGGGTACTGTGAGTGGTGTCCAGCAAAATGTGGGCATCCTGCAAAATACAACAAACGGTTTGACTACTACTGTAACTGGACTAACTGGAGCTGTAGGCGGACTCTTAACGGATCTGGTAGGTCTTAAAGGTGATGTAACTAATCTTGATGTAAGCAAAGCTGATATAACTTACGTAAATATTCAAAATGCACTTCAAGATCAAGTTATTGCGACTAAAGCTGATACAACTTATGTAAATGCTCAAAATGCACTTCAAAATCAAGTTATTGCGACTAAAGCTGATACAATTTATGTAAATGCTCAAAATGCACTTCAAGATCAAGTTATTGCGACTAAAGCTGATACAACTTATGTAAATGCTCAAAATGCACTTCAAGATCAAGTTATTGCG
>NZ_WXXM01000044.1:0-1939 GCF_011319235.1 Acinetobacter sp. SA01 | reverse complement strand
GTTGATGTCCTCCCTGTATTCAATTGATCAGCAGGAGGCAGCATGAATTTAGGGCTAACCGCGCTGGAACTGGCACGTATCCAGTTTGCATTTACCGTATCATTTCATATTATTTTTCCTGCCATTTCTATTGGTTTAGCCAGTTTTCTGGCCGTTCTGGAATGGCGTTGGCTTAAGACTAACGATCCAGTATACCGTGACTTATTTAAGTTCTGGATCAAGGTTTTTGCCCTGTCCTTTGGTATGGGCGTGGTCTCTGGCGTGGTGATGAGCTATCAGTTTGGTACCAACTGGAGTGAGTTTTCACGGATTTCCGGCAGTGTCACAGGACCATTACTTGCTTATGAGGTTTTAAGTGCGTTTTTCCTTGAAGCCGGTTTTCTGGGGATTATGCTATTTGGTTGGGGCAGAGTTGGACCGAAAACCCATTTTTTCGCAACGCTGATGGTGGCTATAGGTACTTGTATATCCATGTTCTGGATTCTGTCCTCAAACAGCTGGATGCAGACGCCACAAGGCTTCACCATTGAAAATGGCATTATTGTTCCGCAAGACTGGTTTGCCATTGTCTTTAATCCATCTTTCCCTTATCGATTAGCGCATATGGCAATGGCTTCCTTTCTGGTCTCTGCTTTGCTCGTCGCTGCCACAGCCGCATTTCATTTATTAAAAGGCCGTCGTGATGCCTTGGTGAAAAAATCATTTTCCATGGCCATGTGGATGATTCTGGCACTTGCACCTCTGCAAATGTTTGTCGGAGATATGCATGGCTTGAATACACTGGAACACCAACCGGCCAAACTGGCAGCTATGGAAGGACACTGGGAAACCAATAAAGATCATGGCATGCCACTGTATTTATTTGGTATTCCAGATATGCAGGCTGAAGAAACCAAGTATGCGATCGGTATTCCGAATCTGGGCAGTCTGATTATGACGCATAGCTTAAATGGTGAAGTCAAAGGCTTAAAGGAATTTGCTCCTGTAGACCGTCCAAACTCACTGGTCATATTCTGGAGTTTCCGGATTATGGTCGGACTGGGTGTACTGATGATTTTAATGGCAGTTCTAGGTGCATGGCTAAGAAAAACTGACAAGTTCTATGACTCGGTATGGTTGCATAGATTTGCCCTATATATGGGACCTTCAGGATTTATCGCTTTGCTTGCCGGTTGGTTTACCACTGAAGTCGGTCGTCAACCCTGGGTGGTTTATGGCATTTTACGGACCAAAGATACTCTTTCTCCCGTTTCAGCAGAGCAGGTGGGTTTAACCCTGATCATTTTTGTAATGGTCTACTTTATTGTGTTTGGTGTTGGCATTTTCTACATGCTGAAACTGATGCGTAAAGGTCCGGAGTTTATACATTCGGCACCACATAGTGAGCAGGCGGTCATACAGGCATCAAAACGTCCTTTAAGTACAATTGATGAGGAGAGCGATCTGGATCAAGTAAGTTCTACACAATCTCAGGAGAATCAAAAATGATCGATTTATCATTAATTTGGATTCTAATTATTGGATTAGGAGTACTGATCTACGTCGTGCTGGATGGTTTTGACCTCGGTATCGGTATCCTGTTTCCTTTTATTTCCGATCGCCAGGAACGTGATGTTATGATGAATACCGTCGCGCCCGTCTGGGATGGCAATGAAACCTGGATGGTACTGGGTGGAGCAGGATTATTTGCTGCATTTCCCTTGGTGTATTCCACTGTGTTATCGGCTCTGTATATACCCATTATTCTGATGCTGATCGCGCTGATCTTCCGGGGAGTTGCCTTCGAATTCCGGTTTAAGGCCAATAAAACTAAACATCTATGGGATCAGGCCTTTATTTTTGGGTCGATCTTGAGCTCATTTTTCCAAGGATTGATTTTGGGAGCCTATATTCAGGGGATTAAAACCACGAATGGCATCTATACTGGCGGTGGTCTGGA
>NZ_WXXM01000043.1:0-2127 GCF_011319235.1 Acinetobacter sp. SA01 | reverse complement strand
AAAATGCTTTTGCGAGATTAAAACATTTCCGTGCTATTGCAACTCGATTTGATAAACTAGCACGCAATTATAAATCTATGATCCGTATAGCTTGCATATTTATTTGGTGCAAAGCCAAATGAGGACACGCCCTAATAAAAAGAGATATAAATAAATTAAAAAAGATGATTTTTATACTATTTTTTTGAGTATATTTTTTATATGATTATTAAGTTTAAATGTGAATTAAGTCACATAAATCCATACTTTTTTTAAGAATTTTACATTGGATTTGCTTTTTTAAGGGTTGAAGGGTGGTGGGATATGAGTATTAGAAAATTAGTTTTAATAACGGGGCTTTCTATTTTTTGGTCGGGATGTGCTTCTATTAATAATCAGTCTCCTTTAGAGCATTGGAAAACATTTAATCCTGCGTCTATGATTTTGTCTGATCATATTAGACCGGATCAAACAATGGCAGTCTTTCTCCGAGAGGAAAATGCATTCAATGGTCCAGCCGTTAATATTTTTCTGGAAGGAGAGTATTTAACTTCGCTTCAACCAGGCGGTTATAAAATGCTGCCTGTATGTGCAAATCCGACTCAAATGAGTGCTGCTTTTACCCAAAGTGAGCTGGATTATTCAAAGGTACGGCAGAAAACTCAGGTCTATGACTTGCCTGCAGGGAAAATTCAGTATTTTAAACTTGTTGAGGATGCTAATCAGTCTATTAAAATTCAGCCATTAACAGAAGCACAGGCCCAGCAGATCCTTCCTACCGTTCGTGAACAAACCCATACGCTCCCACGTGTTGAAAAAAATAAGGTGTGTGCAAAACCAGTCTATGTCAATGTCCCTGTCCAAACTGTCTTGAAGAAATATACCTTACAGGCAAATACCTTATTTGCTTATGCAAAATCAGGCCCAAATGACATGTTAAAAAAAGGCCGCGAAGAAGTTAAAACAATTGCAGATCAAATTATCAATGAACAAAGTCAGGTTAGTCATATTAGCGTTCTGGGCTATACCGATCCTGTAGGAACAGAAGCTTTTAATCAGCAGCTATCTTTGCGACGTGCTGAAACAGTGCGCAATTTACTGACAATGTATGGTGTGGCTAGACAGAATATTTCAGTCGAAGGACGCGGTGAACAAGACTTGGTGGTCAGTGATTGTCAGAGTCGTTATGCAAAAGACAAGCTGGCTCGTGAGCAATGTGATCTGCCTAACCGACGTGTAGAAATTATTACTTACGGCATTAAAGCTGAATAAAGCTTTTTAAATCTAATTGAACTTTCTAATAAATTTTTGAAATCTGGCTAGCAGATCAGGATTAACCTTATGAATAATCAAACCATTACTGTAAAAATACATAGTGCTAAGAAAATAATTTCAACTCTTAACGTTACCAAAACACCTGATCAGCCTGTGATTATTCAGGCCCAAAAAAATGTCAATTACGAGTTGATTGATGATGCAACTCAATTTGCCCCTGAAAATATTAAAATTAAGCGTGTGGGCAATGACTTGCATATTGGTTTTGAAGACGGTTCATCAGATCCACTTGATGCTGACCTGATTATTCAGGATTACTATGGTCACGATGGGGTGACCAGCAATTTACTGATCGGTCTGCATGAAAATGGCAGTTATTATGCCTATGTGCCGGAAAGTGGTTTGCAAGAACATGCTGTAAGCATGCTGGCTGAAGAAGTCAGTGCTGGTCAGGCATTGGGTGGTGAACCTTTGGTTGCAGCTGCCTATGAGTTTAATCCGTATTGGTTACTGGCTTTGATTCCTTTGGTGGGATTGGCTGTGGCGGCTAGTAACGACGATGATAATAGTGGTAGAGATATTACTGCACCAGTGGTTACTGTAAATGACAGCAACAGCAATGACAGCACCCCGGCACTGGGTGGTACGGTGAATGACCCAACAGCGATTGTTGTAGTTGAAGTGGATGGTGTTAAATATCCGGCAACGAACAATGGTGATGGAACCTGGAGCCTTGCAGATAACGTATTGCCTCCTTTACTGGATGGCAGCTATCCGGTGAAAGTCACAGCGACAGATCCTGCAGGGAACAGCAGTACAGATACCGGTTCATTAACAGTAGATACTGTTGCCCCAGCAGCGACCTTAAACATT
>NZ_WXXM01000042.1:0-3808 GCF_011319235.1 Acinetobacter sp. SA01 | reverse complement strand
GGGTGTTTGGATCTCGTTTAGATTCGATTTTCTTTGCTTCTTGCTTCTGTTTCAATTTGAATGAAAAGCCTGAAATCAACCTCCCTTTTTTGTGCTGTTCATACGTTGCAGTAATGTCTGTGTGCTCATTTATTTGCTTTATAGATGGTTCTAGTACACGCTTTTTGAAGTCACTCATTGCAGTGTATTCGCTTTCTAAAAGCCCTAGCCGATTTCTAAATTCACTGATTTCTATTTGTGGTACTTTGCCGACTTCACGCCAAGCAATTAATAACTCATAAAGCCTAGTTGCATACTTACTTGTTAAGTGTGCAACCTGTTTAGCTTGATAGCTTGTGAAGTGTTCTTCTAAACGCGTCACCAGTGGCACAACATCAGGCGCAAAAGTAATTTCTAATAGTGCTAAATCATCAACGTAAAAAATACGACTAACCCATCGTGAGCGCACTATGCCTGTTTTTCCTGTCTTTTTATATTCTGCTGTATAGCTGAACTGACGATTAAATAGGTTGTTTACTGCTTCTCGAAGTGCCTTGTATGACGCATCAATAGATACATTGAATAAGTTTGCATAGTCACTTGCATGTATTTCTAATTTACTGTCTGCTGTGATGCCTTGCCCAGACTCTCTAGCGTTGATAATTGCGAGCATAATTAATCGTTGTTCTGTTAGCTCCAGATTGTAGCTGGCATTAATTAAAGCATTATCTTTCACTATTAAACTGTTCTTCATAAGACAGCCATAATTGTATTATTAAATTAAAAGACAATGTACGTTAACATCCTTTTAAGGTCAATATATTTTATGTCCCTGAATTAAGAGCTAATGTCCGTTTATATAAGAGCTAATGTCCGTTTATATAAGAGCTAATGTCCGTTTATATAAGAGCTAATGTCCGTTTATGACCGCTGAAATGCACGTATATCAATGCTTTCACCCCTCCTAAAAGCATTTAAAAGCTTTAAAAATTATTAAAAGCCCAACAGCAGGGGAGTGGAACTGCCCTAGGTACTCGCTAAAGCTCGTACTCTATTGCTGTTCGCTACGCTCACAGCGAGGGGCAGTTTTGGTTGATTCTGTTTGTGAAATCTAAAAGCAAAAGCAACTATGAATTCGCTTCGCTCATAGAACTTTATGCTCGCTTCGCTCGGTCTAGGTTCAAATGCCAGTTATAGAAAATCTCAAGTCTATGCTTCAAGATTTTTTAAAAGCTGTTTTTCAGAGGGGGGAATAAGCGAATTTTCATTGTGTCGCTCGTAGACACTCGCTAAATACGCACTATTTGCGTTCTAAGAGCATTTTTTATTTCAATTATAATTTTATTCAGGAAAGATCAAGCAGGGCTAAAAACCCCGTTTTTTTACGTTCTAGAGCATTTTAAAATGGTGGTGGTGAGTCGTAATCTTTATTTTGATTAAAAATAGACTCTCTAAGATTATTTAACTCATTAAAGTAATACTGCTGATACATTTCAAAGTTATTGTATTCACGCAGTTCATTGACTTCGTTGATCGCTCGCTCACGTTCTGCAAGCTTTGCTTGATATGCAACATTTTTATCTTTGTCTTTAAACGTCAGGTTAGGGTCAAGGCGTAGCAATGACTTGGGGATTATTGGTACTGGCTTTAAATTTGTGCCGTGAATCTTGTTGTAATCTTCGTGATGTAGGCATGACACAGAGCTTGGCACCTCGACATCAATGCCCTTTATTTTTACTATTTTTGTCGGGGCATACTTCTCCAGGTGCTCATTAATAATAACTTCTGTATCTACACGCATTTCATTGATAATCGTTTTGCCTTTCCCCCTGACATCAGGTGTGATTTTTTTGGCTCCGCCTTTTTCTGGTTCTGCATCGTTGTAGCGACTAAAAAACTGTTCAGCAGTTCTATTATGTTCATCGACTGAACGCTCGCAATACATGATATGAAGGTGTGGTTGATCTTGTCCGCCGATCTCTCCAGTGTGGTTGTGAATTGCAGCCGTGTATGGAAAGTTAAACTCATCAGTGAATTGTTTAATTAGTGCTTCAGCTAGTTCGATTCGTTGTTGAACAGATAACTCTTTGGGTAATGCGATGACTTGACTTGCAGCAGTACGGGCATTTTTTCGTTCATAAATGTGGGCAGCTTCCCAAAATAAATCAGGACGTTTTTCAGCAAAGCTGGGCATGTTGCCGGATTTTACAAACTCAACTTTTTCATGAAGATTGTCTTTGTGATTTTTATAGTGTGCTGTGCGTGTGATGTAGTGAAACCGGTTTTTGCACGATGCTGCTTTTTTAACTTTTGTTGCTCCAGATTTGGCTTTAATTTTGGTTGTGCCTTTTCCAGTATATGCATAATCAAAGTAGTACATTTTCCGATAACTCCATTTTGAAATATGCCTGTTTTTGCTTTTGCCACGCAGTGCGAGAAGGAGTGTTTCTAATTCAAATTAATTACGTAGTAATTAATTTGAATTAGAAACACGTAGACGAGCAAAACATTAAATAAATTACTCACGTAATTTAGTTTAATTTTTGTTGCGTGACAATGTATGATGAGAAAACTATATTTTTATTGTGCGTGGTTTCTCTTATGGCGACTCGTGGACGGCCGGCAAAGTTGTTTGATGATTCTGATTTGAACAGAATAATTCGTTTTGCAATGCGTATGGAATTTCGAACTAAAGCACAGCAAGAACTTTGTGATGCTGAAAATTTTAGACCGATTACGGCTTCTCATATTGCTGTTGATAATGAATTGTTGACGCTAATAAAAACTGTAAATCGTCAAAGAACTGCGTATAGAAAAAATGCTGAGTTGTACAAAATTATTCAGCATAAATCGACTACGACTGTCCCACTCACGAATTTAGAAAAAGAAATACTTGGTTATGACTGGAAAGATCGAGACGGGTTTTTTAATTGTCAAAATGCTCTAACGACATACGCCAAACTTGAAAAAATTGCTAAATCTGAAATTGAACGTGCAGAAAGTCAAAAACGACAAGAAGCGATTAGAAAGACTCAAGAGCAACAAACTGAGGGTCAAAGAAAACGTAAAGAACAAGAGAGACGCAAATACTTTTTGGGGGGTGTCGTTCTTAAATATACTCAGTTTTTGAAAGACAATTATTTATTCAGTCCACATGCTTCTGAAGAAGAAATTTTACAGCATTTACTTGAAGATTTTATTGTTTGCAACTACTTGTCAGACGTAACCAATGATGATGAAAATAAAGCAAATAATGTAAGAAATTCTATTAAAAATAAACGCTCTGAGATAATAGAGAAAATAAGAAACGTTGCTAAAGAGATTGAAAATGATAAACGCAGATGACAGTTGAATCAGTTGTTGTACAGCAATTTTTGCGCTCTTAAAATTCTGTTTTCTAACCCAATAATGCTTTTTTGAAGCCGTGGACTATATGCTTTTTTTTGAAGATCAGAAAATTCTTTAAGCTCACTTTTAAGCTGAGAAATTTTGTCTTGTAGCAAAATCTCTTTTTCAAATTTTGTTATCTCTTTTTCAATCATTCTTTGAAACCAGCTTTTTCTAGTATTGGATATAACTCTCTAAACTTTTCAGGTTGCAAAAGCATTTCAGCGATACGAATAGCAAATTGTTGATAGCTTTCTGTGCCTTGCGAATACTTACCCATTTCAGGCATTTCAGACATTTTGTTTGCAAATAGATGACGCTGTGCATCAGTCATTTTTATAAAGAAATCGGGGGTGTTTGGATCTCGTTTAGATTCGATTTTCTTTGCTTCTTGCTTCTGTTTCAATTTGAATGAAAAGCCTGAAATCAACCTCCCTTTTTT
>NZ_WXXM01000041.1:0-4208 GCF_011319235.1 Acinetobacter sp. SA01 | reverse complement strand
AAAATGCTTTTGCGAGATTAAAACATTTCCGTGCTATTGCAACTCGATTTGATAAACTAGCACGCAATTATAAATCTATGATCCGTATAGCCTGCATATTTATTTGGTGCAAAGCCAAATGAGGACACGCCCTAATTATAAAAAAATTGTCATTATATAAATCATTCATGTGCTAAGTACACATTTTGATAAAATAACGGTACAATATAGATTTTTTGTTTATAAATAATCTATTAGAGATAACATAACATGTTATTCAATTACAAATCTTTAATCTTTATTTCTAGTCTTGCCTTATTGTATGGTTGTGGTGAGAATAATTTTTCTGCTGGTGTAAGTCTCGGTGGATCAGGAACTGGGCTTGGAGGAGGGCAAAATCCAAATCCACCATTGGCTAGTAATCCTCCGAAAGAGGGATATCCTTCAATTCCACCAGACATATTGCCATCACCACCTATATTATCTCCAATAGAAAATGATATATCGAACCCTTTGGTAACTTTGTATTTATCTGGGAAAATCATAGATTACTGTGGTATTGTAGAACGCACATTACAACTTGAAGATCCTAAGACTGGTGAATTGATAGAAAAAGAACTAGCAATTCATTTGGAACATATCTCTCAATATGATTTTCAAAACTTTATAGTTCATATAAACGTTAAAAATCTAACAGATAAAAATATATATGAATATACAGATCAGTGTTTTTCACCAATATCATTAATAAACCATGATGTAAATAAGGCAGAAAAAAATGGAGTTTCTTGCCCAGATCAACAACAAATTAGCCTGATTAAACCGAACGAAACAAAAAGTTATCGTTATCAGTTCAAATTAGATGATGTGGGTGAGTGGAAAGTTGTTTACGATGCTAAATATGCAATTGATCATCCGGATCAATTAATTGATGAATGCACAGCTTCTCAATTAGTTATGTATGGTATAAATCATCGTGTAATAGCCCCTAATTAAAACGGACGCTTTGGACTGCTCCCATTATCCTAGACACGAGGCAGCCTCATTTTGAAGCTGCCTCAAATGCTTCTGGGCTCATTCCGTCGAGATACGAATGGCGCCTAATCCGATTGTAAAACATCTCGATGTAATCAAATACATCTGCTCGTGCCATTTCTCGTGTTTTATAGATCCTCTTTTTAATTCTTTCCTTCTTTAAGCTGCTAAAAAAAGATTCTGCAACAGCATTATCCCAACAGTTTCCTCGACGACTCATACTCGGAACCAAGTTATGCTTCTGACAGAATTTCTGCCAGTCTCCACTGCTATATTGTGAGCCTTGATCTGAATGTATGATCACAGGCTCATTTGGTCTGCGTCGCCACACGGCCATGAAAATTGCATCCAAAACGATATCCTTGGCAAGCGTAGGTTTCATTGACCAACCGATGACTTTCCTTGAATATAAACCAAGAGAACCACAGCCAGATATAACCAATCTTGCCAGGTGCGAATGTAAGTTATATCAGTCACCCAAGAAGTATCAGGCGTGTTTACAACAAACTCTCGATTTAAGTGATTTGGTGGAATGATTTGAGGACGACCATAGCCATAATTTTTATGCTTTTTATATCCTCGAACAGCGGCAATGCCATTGTTCTTCATGATCTTCAGCACACGATTAGGCCCACAGCTTTCCCCTAACTCTTTTAGATCCAGCATGATGCGACGATACCCATAGATACCATAACTGGCTTCATAAGAAGAGCGAATAAGTTGTAATAACCGTTTGTCTTCAATGGTTCTGCCTGATTCGGGTTCATGCAACCAGGCGTAATAGCCAGCACGAGCAATCTTAAGAACCCGACACATCGTTTTAATTTTAAACTGATGGCTGTATTCAAGGATAAACTGATACTTCACTCTGGCAGGCTTGCAAAGCGGCGTGAAAGCAGTGCTTTCACTTTAGGATATCCCGTTCCTCTTCAGTTTGTTTAAGCTGACTTTTAAGGCGCAGGATTTCTTTCTTTGCCTCAAGAAGTTCATGTTCATCAGGGTTATTGCGTAAAGGCTGTACGCCCTTTAGCCATTTATAAATGCTGTGCTGTGATACACCTAAGCGTTCTGCGACATCAGTGACAGAATATCCACGTTCAGTAATCAATTTAACTGCTTCATCTTTAAATTCTGGGGTATAGCGTTGTCCACTCATAATGTTCTCTCCTATGCAAAAAGAATAGACGAAATTTATCTAGGAGAGTGGTAGCAGTCCACTTTATCTGTTTGATGTAATTCTATAGCGCTTTATTAAATGAATAATAAATAGATAAATTAAAAAAGTGTGCAATATGCACACTTTTTTGATAATATGCAAAATATGTTCGAAATACACATTTATTAAAATTCTAAATTGATTAGGGAGCTGTGCCGATGTCTAAGTTTTTATTCGCTGTATTGGTGGTGGGGCCTATAGGGCTGACTGCTTGTATTTCTAATCCATATTCACAAGTGCAAAACTTACGTTTTCAAAATGCAACATTAAGCAATGATCAGCTGATTCGTGTACAACGTGATGATAAATTGTGTGCAGAAGACACTTTGGAAAAGCAGGGATGCCCAATTAACTTCTATATTGATAATATTTTGGCTGGCAATTTTTATGTAAATAATACTGCAAAATATCAATTAAAATCAGAATCTTATAATTTTAAGGTTAAGAATTGCACAGAAGCATCATGTCAAAGTTGTGATGTCGATTTGGCTATTGGTCAGTTGAGTAGTAATGAATTTGTGCTGTCGGTAGACAATGTTGGAAAACCATTTATTTTAAATAATGGAACTCCTCTGGTTTGTAAAACACCAGCAAAAGCAGCTAAAAGCATCACTGAAAAAACATTAACTCTAGATTTAGCTGCTGACACTTTATTTAAATTTAACGGTTCTTCTTTAAATGACCTACTTCCGAAAGGTCGCCAAGAAGTTTTAAACGTAGCTTCTCAAATTTTAAATAATTTTGTTTCTGTGAATCAAATTAAGTTGACAGGTTATACAGACCGTTTGGGCAGTGATAGCTATAACTTGCAATTAGGTCAAAATCGTGCAAATACCGTACGGAATTTGTTAGTTCAAAACGGTGTAGCTGGAAATATTATTTCGGCAGAGAGCGCTGGTAAACAACAACCCATCACGAATGGTTGTTTTGATGTGAAACAACGTGAAGAGCTAAAAACGTGTTTACAGCCAGACCGTCGTGTGAGTGTGGAAATCACGGGCATTACTAAGTAATTGAATTTTTCAATATAAGTAAATCTAATTTTGGGTGAGATATGACTAAGTTTATTGTAATAGAAAAAGATTCTTTAAATAAAGCAACGATTGATACAGCACATGTTAGCTTAAATGAAGCATCTATTGTTTATACTAAAATGAACCGCGATGATGTAGCTGAGTTTGTACGCGATGGAAATAATTTAGTACTTAAGCTTAAAAATGGAGAAATTATTGTTATAGAAGGTTTTTTCATAACATATGACGATGTTTCTTCTGACTTGGTTTTTGAAGAAGATGGATGTGTTCTCTATTGGTTTGATGGTGCTTCGGGCTTTAATCATATTCCTGGTTTAGAAGTTTTATTACCAGAAGCTGGTAGTAAGCTCATAGGACTCTTGCCATGGCTAGTTGGTGCTGGAGTTATAGGTGGTGTAATTGCTGCTACAAATGATGATGATAAAAAAGAGAGCATTCCTAACGGTACAAACAAAATTGGAGTAGAAACGAACGGTACTATCACAGGTAAAACAGAGAATGTGCCTGAAGGAACTAAGGTCAAGATTACTATTACAGGTCAAGACAAGGATGGCAAGTTAATTACCCATGAAGAAACTGTTAAGGTAGATAAAGATGGTAATTATACAACAGACGTGCCACCGGACTTTGCAGATGGTGAGCTTAAAGTAGAATCTGAAGTTATTGATCGTAATGGTAATACGGTAAAAGCAGAGGATAGTCTTGAAAAGACAGATCATGACAATAATCCGAGTACCCCAGATCAAGGTGGTTTAGATCGTGTTGATAGTGCAATCACGGTGGATATTGTTGAGTCAGGTTTAATTACAGGAACAACAACAGATGTTGCCCCAGGTACTAATGTTGTACTGACGATTACTGGTAAAGATGCCAACGGCAATCCAGTGACTGTGACCAAGACCGTACAGACAGATGCTTCAGGCCACTACAACAGTGCCTTAACA
>NZ_WXXM01000040.1:0-4348 GCF_011319235.1 Acinetobacter sp. SA01 | reverse complement strand
AAATTCTGGGGTGTATCGTTGTCCACTCATAATGTTCTCTCCTATGCAAAAAGAATAGACGATATTTGTCTAGGAGAGTGGTGGCAGTCCAAAAGATGGTTAGGTGTGTCTAGAATTTTGGTGGCTATTCAGAAGTTTGTTGCTTCACGGGACGATAGAACTGATTATGACGTACAGCATTGCTCCAGTCTGTAATTTTAGGAATATCAGATAAATCTAGTTGATCATCTGGAACAGTTCCTTTAGCAAGTAGGCGTTCAATTTCAGCATCTTGCTTCTGACTAAATTTTTCATTTAGTTCTTTGCGTGAGTATCTACTCTAATGATCAATTAATTTGGATTTTCCTGATACTGAGGTGCAGCATCTTCTATTTCATACCAAGCTGGCTTAGATGAAACAAAAACATGGAACTGATTTCTTAAGATAGGATCATCGTCCAAACAATTAACTGGTATTGGAAAAGATGCACTCTCTGAACCGATTTCACCCAAAGCAGTTCCGCACTTTTTACAGAACGTTCGTACATAGCTAAATGGCGGTTCAGGCTTATATGTTTGTATAAACTCTTTACCTTGAAGCAAATTAAAGGATTCTTTTTTCACAAAAATAATCGTACTCGATCCGAGCTTACGACAGCGTGAACAATGGCATGTTCCCATCATGTCAGGAACAGCATTCAACTCAAATTTAACAGCACCACAACAACAACTACCCTGAATCATATTTTGCCTATATTTATAAAGAGGTTTGGACATTTTTAATGTAAAAAAGGATAACTATTAAATCATTATCCTGCATAGCAGCCATTATCCATTATATTAAATGGATGGGAATTCTCTGTATATCATGCCTAAAGCTAAGATACACATCATTAGAGATAAACCTTTAAGCAAAGCACTTTGTATTTTTAAATTACGTAGAATTTTTTTTAGACTTAAAGAAAAAAATACATAAAGACCACCAGTGATCCCCAAAGTTAAAATTGTTATGACGATTAAAGAAAAAGTTTGTTCTTTCAAGCTAGATGCTCCAAAAATAGCAGGAACAATTGCTAGATAAAATGAAATGGTTTTAGGATTACTGAGCGTTATAAATAGCCCATCCCGATAAGAAAAGATAGTTTCGCTTACCGTACCTTTATCTTGGGTTTGTAAGAGATTACCGTTGAAAGACCAAAAGCTATAAGCTAAATACAATAAATATATGCTTGATAGCATGACTAAATAGAAAGAAAAATGTGGAAAAATTTGAGTTAAAGAAGTTAGTAAAAAAATAGACGTTAATAAAAAAATTAAATCGCCCGTAATAAGGCCAAGGAGCATCATTACACCATTTCTATAGCCATGAGTAAGTGTTTTAAACATTAGCCCTGTCATACCTGGCCCAGGAAGGATTGCTGCTAAAGATAAAGTAAAAAGATATGTGGTGAGTTGTGCTAGATAGTCCATTTGAAAATAGATCAAGAAAAAATATTAGATCTATTTTTTTATAAAAACAAAGAGTAAATTGATCTATTTGTTTTATATAAACCTCTAAAAAGGGTATAAAATTTCCAATTTAGTTAATTATTTGAATATTTATGCCTGCCAGTAAAAAAATCGATAAAACTGATGTAAAAATTTTAGAGTTGCTACAGAAAGACTCACGTATTACAACAGTCGAATTATCTGAACGATTAAACTTATCTACCTCTCCTTGTTGGCGTAGGGTCAAACAACTTGAAGATACAAACATTATCAAAGGGTATGGAGTACTACTTGACCGAAAAAAAATAAATTTAGGTGTAATGGTATTTGTACGTGTGTCTATTGATAGTCATAGCGAAAAGGAAGCTAAAAAATTTGAGGAAGAAGTGACTGCCCTAGATTATGTCGTTGCATGTTACAGCATTGGGGGAGATGCAGATTTCTTACTTCAAGTTGTATCACCAGATCTTGATACTTATGCTGAATTCTCAATGTCAACGATTAGAAGATTGCCTGGGATAAAGGAAATGCAAAGCATGTTTGTTCTAAAAGAAATAAAGCCCTTTGTAGGATTCCCAGTTAAAATTTCTCTAGGTTAGAATCCAGACTCTTTAAATGGTGAAAAACGAGATAATTTCGCATAACAGCCATTATCTTAAATAAGAGTTGATAAGTAGCCATTAATTACCTTAATTTGATGTAATACAACGTCAAAACTATAGAAAGAACTAAATGTACTTACCGCCTCATTTTGAAGAAAGACGAATAGATCTTCTTCATGATTTAGTAAAAAAACATCCCTTCGGTTGTATCATTACATATTCCAATGGTGAGTTAGATGCTAACCATATTCCTTTTGAATTAGTGCCTGATAAGGGGGATTTTGGGAAATTATTGGCACATATATCGAGACAAAATCCTTTAGCTGAAATTTTAAAGAATGATGCCAATGTACTTGTAATATTCCGAATTGATGATGTTTATATCTCTCCTAATTGGTATATAGGAAAATTTGAACATCATAAAGTTGTTCCGACTTGGAACTACATAGTTATTCATGCAAAAGGTAAAGCCAGAATTATTGAAGATGAGAAAATATTAAGAGGTATTTTGGCTCGTCTTACTAGAGAACATGAGTCTAATCAAGAGATTCCTTGGAAAATGACAGACGCACCAGCTAACTTTATTAACGAAAGGATGAAACATATTGTAGGAATACAAATTGAGATTACAGACTTAGTGGGAAAATTTAAATTAAGTCAAAATAGAAATAAAAATGATATTTCAAGTGTAGCTAAAATTTTAGCTAAAAAAGGTAAAAGTGATTTAAGTAATCTAATGTTGAATATCTCAAATACGGAAGAAATATAGAATTATATAAGGTTAATAAATGAAAAATAGCGGTAGTTGTTTATGTGGAAAGGTTAAATTTTCAATCAACAAAGATATTCAGACAATGTATCACTGTCATTGCAGCTTATGTCGTAAACAAAGTGGTACTGGAGCAAATTCAGCGACTTTGGTGAATGAAACATTATTTGAGTGGGCTTCTGGTATAGATTCTATTGGAACATTTAGAAAAGACTCAGGTTTTACTTCTTGCTTTTGTATAAGTTGTGGATCTCCAGTTCCTAATAAAGTTGGAAATAGCTCGTTCATATGGATTCCATTTGGATTGCTAGATGAGACGCCAATAATTAAGAAAAGATTAGGATTCTGTATTAACTCAAAGAGTAATTGGGCACCTGTAATACAACTAGATCAGGAATACTTAGAATTACCAAGTTGGAGTGAGTTAGAGGATTATTTTGATTAATTTAAGATTTCCCAAGTAATAGGAAAGTTTATATTAGTTAGCATTATTCTTAAGCTCTGGATCAAATAAGGTTATAGAGCCATCTTCATCAACTAAGAAGGCTTTATCGCAAAGAGTTAAAATGGGAATATCGCTTAGACTATCAGAGTACCCATGGCTAAAATTTAGATCAGCTTTAAATATATTGTTCAACATCGTCTTTTTATTTTTATAGATGCATCTTTCAACTAAATAAAAGGAGAAAAATTTTCTACATGTGATTGAGCCAATTACTTCAAAATTACTTGTATTGAAAAAATTAGGGTAAATTTGTTTGATAAATTCTACTGGCGTCCCACTAATGAAAATAACTTCATCACCATTAACTTTGTGAAACTCTAACTGTTTAAGAGGCTTATCAAATGAAGTCATTTTTTGAGAGAAAGATTTGCAAAATTTCTCTGTGAGGATATCTAACTGCTTTTTTGAAACGCCGAAGAATAAAAAAAATAAAATTAAATTTAACCCAAATTTACCTTTTGTATTAATAAGATAAAAAAGAAACGAGATAAAAATGATCGGAAGGAATATAACAAAATTTATTAATCTTTCTTTAATTGAGTACTTGATGAACTCAAAAAAAATATCTTCTTTGTGTAAGGTTCCATCAATATCAAAAAAAACATAATTCATTAACTACTTCCTCAATAAATATTTGATAGTTGATGGCTTGAATATTGTAATTAATACTAGGTCTGCAACTTTAATATCCTGAATGGAGATTAAACCTTTATCAGTATTTATACGTGTTCCTGCAGGAAAACCAGCTCCTGAATCAAGATGTGATTTCATAAATGTATATGTATATTTTTAATTGATAATTAATCAGTTTTTCTAAAATTAACATAATACACCTTATACGAAGCTAAAAAAGCGAGCTTATAGTCCCCATTTTTACTATATTTTTTAGATTCTTAAGTGTGTTGTACTGTTCGTTTTAGCCCTAAAGCATTTACTACACGGTTAAGACTCACTTAAAACAAGTGCTTTAATTTTTACGGCTTTTTCAAAATGATCTAATTTATG